>NZ_JBWAVA010000017.1:0-127029 GCF_056121505.1 Paenibacillus sp. LS-5
TGAAGCCTATATTCAATTTTATAACGAACATCGACCGCAACGAAGACTAAATAAGCTGCCTCCGGTAGAGTACCGGAGGCAGCTTATAGCCTTGGGTCTTTTTTCAGTGTCTATAAAACAGGGGCTTGACCATGACAAGGGACCGGGCCTATTTGTATATGTTCCGTTGAAATTCCTGCTAAATCCAGCCCTTCTCTTCTGCCAACCGTACGGCTTCGATCCGGCTCTTCACTTCCAGCTTGTTCAGAATTTCCGATATGTAATTGCGGACGGTGCCATAGGAAAGGTGAAGCGTAGCGGCAATTCCCCCCGCACTCTGGCCGGCACCTGCCAGCTTCAGGATCTCCTGTTCCCGGGAAGACAGCGGGTTCTCCTCCCGCAGGCTGCCGAAGACCAGCTCGGGAGACACCTCCCGGTGGCCGTTCATCACCCGGCGGATCGCATCCGCCAGCTTATCCACCGGTTCATCCTTCAGCAGATAACCTTGAATCCCAGCCTTTACGCCCCGCTCAAAATATCCCGGACGGGCAAAGGTGGTCAGGATAATGATTTTGGTGGCAGAGCCCTTAGCTTTCAGAGTTTCTGCTACCTCCAGCCCGCTTTTATATGGCATCTCTATATCCATCAGGCATACATCCGGCTGCAGCCGTTCGATCACTGCAAGCGCCTCTGCTCCGTCTCCGGCTTCCCCAACCACTTCAATATCGTCCTCCAGATCCAGCAGCGAAGCCATGGCCCCGCGCAGCAGACGCTGATCCTCAGCAATCACGATCCGTATCATGCGGTCACTCCATCCTTTCTCTCCTTGACTACTCTCGGGACGATTGCCGTTAAGACAGCCCCCCGCTCTGCTCCTGAGCGAAGCGTAAGCGATCCATCAATCAGCGACAGCCGTTCGGCCATCCCTTTGATCCCGTTACCTTCGCTCCGCCCACGGCCGGTCAGATCCTCGCTGTGCAGACCGACTCCATTATCCTCAATGGTAATCTGGACATCTCCCTCTGTCATGCTAATGGCAATGCGGCACCAGTCCGCTTCACTGTGCTTCACGATATTGGTCACCGCTTCCTTGATGCAAAGACTCAGAATATTCTGCGTCAGGTCGGACACACCCTCCAGCACAGTATCCCCCTCGATCTCGAGGGTAATCTCCGCAGTGCGCAGCATCTCTCCCACTTCAGCCAGCTCTTCGGCTACGGATATGGCACGCATCTCTGACACCAGCTCACGAACCTGCCGCAGCGCCGCGCGTGAAATCCGCTCGATCTCTCTCGCTTCAGCCTGGGTACGACCGGTATCCTTGGCCGCAAGCTTTTCCACCAGTTGACTCTTAAGGGTGATCAGGGACAGCGTATGCCCCAGCGTATCGTGCAGATCCCGGGCAATCCGCATCCGTTCCTCACGTTTGACCAGCTCCTTGATGACCTCATTGGCCTGATCCAGCTCCTTTTCGAGCATTCTCTTGCGGTACAGCGAGCGAATGCCAAATGGAGTGACCAGCATAATAATCATAAAAGGGTAGAGGAACAGCAGATCCCCCACAGCCATCCTCCAGGTAGCCATAATTAACGGGATAATCACCATGGCAGCAAAAGCGGTATAAGCGACTTTAAAATGCTTTTTATCTGTATACCAGCCGATGAAATTTGACGTGAAGAAGCCCATAAACAGATCATACGGCGTATAAGCTACACTCAAAATCACAATAATCAGCATCTGCACCGCCAGCCACAGGGTAAAGTCTCTGCCAGTAACCCAATAGAGCTGACGGTAGGTGATGACGAACAAAACCAGCATGACTGCACCCAGCACCAGCTTGACTCCCTGCTCCTCCTGCAGGTTGATGGCCGGAAACAATAAATACAAGAGCCACATATAAGGGAAAAAGCCGAATCTTTGCGGAAACAACCGGAACTGCCTGCGCGTCATTGTAGATTACACCGCTTCCTGTTTTTTTCGGATATAGACCGATAGTATCATAAATACTGCCAGATATCCGAGCAAAATCAGGATGCTGCTCCACTGCGGGTGATTCCCTGCTACGATCCTCCAGGCCCCATCCCCAAAATTATAGGAAGGCAGCCAGCGGCCAATCCGCTGCATCAGCTTCGGCATAATATCAAGCGGCATCCACATGCCTCCGGCAACCGCCAGCCCCATATAGAGCACATTACTGACCCCGCTTGCCGTATCGGCACGCTTCATGAAACCGACCAGGGTGCCTAGGGCCAGGAAAGGCATAGATCCAGCCAGAATCCACAGTCCGCACAGCAGCCATTGTCCAGCCGTCAGCGTTACGCCGTTCATCAAATATCCCGCGGCAAAAATGCAGAGTACCGAGAACAGATGCATGAGGGTCTGGCCGAACATTTTACCTGTAAAATATACCGAAGACGGCAGCGGGGTGATACGGATAAAAGTATTCCAGCCCTGGGTCCGCTCCTGGACCAGACGAATGCCGAGTGTCATAATGGCCGAACCCATTACACTGAAGGTAGCCATAGACATCAGGTAGTGCGCCTGCCACTCTGAGACATCGTCTTGCCCCGTACTCACTACTCTTGTAAAAATAAAGTAGAACATGATCGGCATCAGCAAGGACCAAATTACATAATAGGGATTACGAAAAATCCGCAGCATCTCCGCTTTGCACTGGCCGGCAATAAGTCTCATCATTTCGCATCTTCCCCCATATTCAATGTTAACTGCTCGAATGCTTCATCCAGGCTTCCCTGGTGAATACGTATGTCCCTCACGGCAAGACCGCCGGTTACTATCGAACGGAGTGTCTCATCCGTATTCTCTGTTGTCACATGGATGCGGCCATCTTTGTCGTAGCAGTCTTCTACAGAGGGCAGTTCCAGCAATTGTCCGCGCAGGAGTTCGGCATTTCCGTCCGGGAGCAAGGATAGCGACTGCTTCACCATTCTTGCCTTGATCTCTGCCGGACTGCCGTCTGCTACAAGAGACCCTTGGCTGAATAGCAAAATCCGGTCGGCAATATCCTCGGCTTCCTGCAGATAATGGGTCGTGAACAGGATCGTTGTGCCCCGGGCGGCCAGCTCCCTCACTGTATCCCAGAAATGGCGCCGGGCCGTGGTATCCAGTCCAACCGTTGGTTCATCCAGGAACAGCAGCTGCGGGTTTCCCGCCAGCGCAAGCGCAAAGGACAGACTCCGCTTCTGGCCACCAGAGAGCTTCTCCGCATAGCGGTTCAGATCCTGTGGAGCCAGCCCTGTCGCCCCCAGCAGAAAATCCATATCCATCGGTTGCGGATAATAGCTGCGGATCAAGGCGATAATCTCCCGGACCTTAAGCCGGTCCATTACACTTACCTCCTGCAGCATAGCCCCGCTGCGCTGCCGCACCGACACATCCCGGGGTGAGCTTCCGAATACCTTCACCGTGCCTTCCGTCGGTTCCAGGAGCCCTAGAAGCATCGAGAGCATCGTTGTTTTCCCTGCACCATTGGGTCCAAGGACCGCTGTAATCGACCCCTTGCCGATGGTAAAGCTGATGCCATCGACCGCCTTTTTATCATTGAAGACTTTGCTGACGCCATTCATCTCAATCACATGGTTCATGCTTGATTCCTCCATTACCGAATGTCTTTGCCGTACTTCCATAGTAATCATTAACAGGAGAGGACATCAGTATGGACTGTCATTTTTTCCGTGTGACAATTGTCATCCGGCTTAGAGCAAGCACAGAGAGCAAGCCCCCTGCTCCGCCGGGCATGTCAAAGAGCCTTCCCGCCAACGTGCAGCGTTGACAGAAAGGCTCCTTCGACTCTATGAGATTGGCAGCCATGAGGCAATCCTGCCCTATTTCTGCATGAACCCTTTTTGCAGCAGGAACTCCTTCATCTGCAGCCGGGAAGGCTGGGCGAGACGCCCTGCCATCATCTCGGACCAAGGCGTATCCTTCTGCCCGCCGGTCCGTTCAAGCATGTAATCCTTCGTAATTTCATCATACAACTTCACCTGTCCTACAGATGCTTCAGCCTGATAGCTGTTATGATGCAGCACAGCCTGGAGCGGAAGACGCGGGCGGATGCCGTTCACTCCGGCGGGATATCCAAGGCACATACCGAATACCGGATAGACCAGTTCTGGCAGTCCCAGCAGTTCAGACACTTCCGCAATATGATTGCGTACTCCTCCGATATAGACAATACCAAGGCCAAGCGACTCTGCGGCAACTGCTGCATTCTGCGCAGCCAGCGCTACGTCAACGGTGGCTACAATCAAATTCTCGGTAGAATCCTCGTAGGATTCGGCTCCCTGCAGATAAGGTCCGCTGATCTCACGCAGACGGTATAGATCGGCACACCAGACCAGGAACACCGGGCACTGCTTAATGTAGGCCTGATCTCCGGATAGCTTGGACAGCTGGGATTTGAGGTCCGGCTCCGTCACAGCAATGACCGAATAAGCCTGGACACTGCTGGAGGTTGAAGCCATCTGGCCCGCTCCGATGATGGCGGCCAGTTGTCCGTCGCTTACCGGCTTGTCCAGAAACTGGCGGACAGAGGTATGCCGGTTCAGCAGCTCAAGCGTTTCGTTATTGGGTTTCATGATCGATTCTCCTCGCTTTGCTCTATTTATAGGGTTGTTCCAGGTTCCTGGCTATCTCCTAATCCTTCAAGGATATTATGAACACAACACAAAGGGAACACAACTGGAACTGATAACAAGGAGATTCACTCTATCCTCCGTTATCCACTTCACCTCTCTAGACAGACAATAGTCCCTTCTGATGAAACCGACTAGGCGTTTGAGAATGGCTTGAAGCTGATACTGCTCGGGATTGAGCAGGTGATAAAAGCGCAGGAGAAGCAGAACGAAAAAAACCGCTCATCCAGTTGTCGGATGGGCGGTTTCGCTTGTATTTCTATTTGAAAAGTACACCAAGCAGGTAATCGCAGTTGATACAGGATAATCCGGCCCGCGGCCGTAATCTACAGCTTCACCCGCTGCAGCCGCAGCGCGTTCAGGACAACCGAGACCGAGCTGAAAGCCATTGCAGCACCGGCGAGCCATGGAGCGAGGAAACCCAAGGCAGCAATCGGAATGCCAATTGTATTGTAGGCCAGTGCCCAGAACAGATTCTGCTTGATGTTCCGCATCGTTCTGCGGCTCATCATGACTGCATCCGGGATGCTCATCAGGTCACCGCGCATCAAGGTGATATCCGCTGCTTCCATGGCCACATCGGTACCGGTACCGACGGCCATCCCGGTATCTGCTGTCGCCAGAGCAGGGGCATCGTTGATGCCGTCGCCGACCATGGCTACTTTGACTCCACCGCTTTGCAGCCTGCGGATCTCGGCAGCCTTGCCTTCTGGAAGCACCTCGGCCAGCACTGTATGGATGCCGGCCTGCTCAGCGATGGCCTGGGCCGTAATCTTGTTGTCCCCGGTAATCATCACCACTTCAATGCCCATTTCATGCAGCTTGGCTACCGCTGCCCGCGAGGTTTCCTTGATGGTATCAGCAACCGCTACAACCCCCGCGATCACCCCTTCCACAGACACAAGCATCGCGGTTTTCCCTTGCTGCTCCAGCTTCGTCATGAGCGGCTCCCATGGACCAGGCAACGCGCCGCCTTCCTCCATCATTCTGCGTGTACCTACGCTCACAGATTGTCCGTCAACCACTGCGGAAATCCCACGTCCCGGAACCGCCTGGAACTGTCCTGCTTCAGGCAATTCCAGACCTCTGGCTTCAGCACCGGCGACGATGGCATCCGCCAATGGGTGCTCTGAGAGCTTCTCCGCAGCCGCCGTAAGGGAGAGCAGACGGTTCTCGGCATTCTCCCGGCCATGCGCTGCTATGCCTGTTGTGGTAAGAATATCCGTCAATACCGGCTTGCCGCTTGTAACAGTTCCTGTCTTGTCGAGCACCACAACCTGAATCCCCTGGGCCGCTTCCAGATGCTCGCCGCCCTTGAACAGGATGCCGAATTCAGCTGCACGGCCCGATCCGGCCATAATCGAGGTAGGCGTGGCCAGACCCAGTGCACAAGGACAGGCAATCACCAGCACAGCAATAGCCTTCTCGAGCGCCTCAGCGAACTGTCCCGGAGCACCCCATACGTACCAGATTACAAAAGTCACTGCCGCAATCGCCACCACAATCGGCACAAAGATCCCGGAGATCACATCAGCGATCCGCTGTATTGGCGCCTTAGAGCCCTGCGCTTCTTCGACCACTCTAATAATTTGCGCCAGCGCGGTATCTCGGCCTACCTTGCGGGCCTTGATCCGCAGCATGCCGTTTTTGTTCAGTGTGGCTCCGATTACACTGTCTCCCGGCTTCTTCTCCACCGGAATGCTCTCTCCGGTCAGCATGGATTCATCCACAGAGGACAGCCCGTCAACAACCTCACCATCCACAGGGATCTTCGTACCCGGCTTCACGAGAACAAGATCTCCCGGAACCACTTCCTCTACAGGAATGCTAAACTCAGCGCCGTCACGAATTACCAGTGCAGTCTTGGCCTGCAGGCCCATCAGGCTGCGGATCGCATCAGAGGAACGCCCTTTTGCCAGAGCTTCGAACCATTTCCCGACCAGAATCAGCGTAATCAGAATCGCACTGGTCTCATAGTACATATCCACGGCATGATTCATTCCGGTCATGCTCAGGGAATCAATCGTCAGATACAGACTATAGAAATAGGCCGCTGAGGTACCCAGCACTACCAATACGTCCATATTGGCGCTGCCGTTCTTCAGAGCCTTATAAGCACTGACATAGAATTGCCAGCCAATGATGAACTGCACCGGTGTCGCCAGCACCAGCTGGAACCAAGGATTCATCAGCAGCTCCGGTGTCCAGATCCAGTCTGTAAAAGAGAAATGGCCTGCCATCGCCCAGAGCAGCGGTAACGAGAGTATTGCAGCAATCATCCACTTATTCCGCTTGCGGAGGATCTCCAGCCCGCGCTGGTCAGCCTGTTCCTTGCGGTCCTGTTTCAGCGTTGCCTTGTACCCGATGCTGCTTACCTTCTCCATTATGTCGGATACGCCAACGTCTCCTGGCGAATACTCCACATGCGCCGTTTCCAGCGCCAGATTCACGTTCACGTCCGCAATGCCCGGCATGCGTCCCAGCACCTTCTCAATCCGTGCAGAACAGGCTGCACAGGTCATGCCTGAGATGTCGAAATCCACGGACTCCTTGCGGGTATCATACCCTAGCGAACGGATCTTCTCCTCGATTTGCGGCACTCCCGCAACTGCTGGATCATAGCCGATTGTTGCCTGCTCCAGCGCCAAATTCACATTCGCCTTCGATACCCCCTCCATACGGGAGAGCCCCTTCTCAATCCGTGCCGCGCAAGCAGAACAGGTCATTCCTGTAATCTGCAGCGTGGTGTGCTTAAGGGCGGGATCAGCTGTCTTCTCCATTTATACGCACCCCCATACCCCTAAGGGGTATAATATTTTGTAAAATAAAAGGCATTGGCGCCTCTGAAATCTCAAGGATTCCCTGCTCCAAGCCTTTATATGCTGATTTTCTATTAGACTACGTCGTATCCCTGATCCTCAATGGCCGCTTTAATTGCGCTTAGGCTCACTTTGTTCTCATCATAATCAACGGCTACCTTCTTAGCCTGCAGATCCACCTTTGCTGTGGCGCCCACTCCGCTTACCGCTTTCTCGACCGCACTCACACAATGACCACAGGACATTCCTTCTACATTTAATGTTGCATTAGACATATTAACCCTCCTAAAAGTTTTGTTAGACTTATTTCATCAGCTTATTAACCGTGATCAGCAGCTCGTCGATAACCTCATGTTCTCCGGCCTCAATCCGCTCGATAATACAACTCTTCATATGCCCTTCAAGCAGCAGCTTGCCGACGCTATTCAGTGCCGCCTGGACCGCCGCCAGCTGGTTGAGCACATCATCGCAGTACGTATCCCGCTCGATCATGCCTTTGACACCGCGGATTTGGCCCTCGATCCGGTTGAGACGGGTAGTGAGCCCGCTCTTGAACTCCGCTGAATGATGACTTTTACGTACACCGGGAGCAGAAGGATGACCATCATTTCCGCAGGAATGTTCCGCGTGCTCCTTCTCATTTGTAGACACAGGAATCAGCCTCCTCAACATCAATATAATATACCCCCCATGGGTATGTCAATACCCAATCTGTCTTTCCTGAACTTTCACGAACAAACCCTATTTTTGTCATGATTTAGCAGGATTTTCCGATTCGGAATCGAATGTATATTTCTGAGGCTCCTTTAAATCCGTTTGGTCGAATTCTACAATTTCACGAACGCAGAGGAGGGGTAGCATTGTTCAAATGCATAACCGGCAACCACTTGAAGAACAAGGGACACTTGTACTCCTTAATAATATGCTCAATCGGTCTGGGCTTGTTTGTAATTTATAGTAAAAGTTCACTGCAGCACTTCCCTTCCGCCACTTGGGGCTGGATTACCGCCATGGCGGGGGCGGCAGTGATTCTGACGATCTTCACCTTTCAGCTTCCTCCACAGGGAAACGGGCTGTCGCTCGACTCCTCTGTTTACTTGGCCTGTATTTTTGTCTATGGCCCTTCCTTCAGTCTTACGGCTCTGCTGCTGAGCTCCCTGATGCTTGTTCTCGTCGAATGGGGGAGAACAGCGTGGTGGAAGCACCTCAATAATTTTGCCGTATACTGCATCATGATTACATCCGCTTCTTCTGTCTTCAAGATGCTCGGCACCGTGCCTGGACCGCTGCTCAGCCACCACCTGGAGGCCTATGTAAGCGCTATGGCTGTATATTTTATCCTGAACACGCTGCTGATCAGCCTCTATTATTTCATTGTTTTTCACAAAAATTTGTACGACACCCTCAAAGGAATGCTGACAGATACCCTCCTGGCCTATTCCAGTACCCTGGTGCTGTCCCTGGTCTTGACCATTCTGCTATATCACAATCACATGGTGGGGCTTGGCTTGTTCCTGTGCCTCAGTATTCTCATCTCCTATGCCTTCAAGCGGCTGTTCAGTATGTACCGCGATATCGAGGAACGCTCCAACCGCGACCAACGGACAGGATTGTTCAACCACAGTTACTTTGAGCTTGCGCTGGAAGAAGAAATGCGCAGTTCGCAAACCGGCGGCAAGGCTCTTTCCCTGGCGATGATCGATATTGATGATTTCAAAAAGTACAATGATCATTTCGGCCATCTTAAGGGCGACGGGTTGATCGTTTTTTTGGCGGAGCTGCTGAAGCGGGAGACCCGGAATACGAGTATTATTCTTTCCCGCTATGGAGGGGAAGAATTCACACTGCTGATGCCCGGCTATGACGCAGCAGCGGCCAGAAATTTTATCGAATCCCTGCGCAAAACGCTCAACCATTCCCGATTTGAAGGCAGCGAAATTTTCCCTCAGGGCTGTCTGGCCTTCTCTGCCGGCATCGCCGCATACCAGCCGGATGTCCATTTCAAATCCGAGCTTGTTGACCATGCAGACCAGGCACTCTACTATGCCAAAAAACAGGGAAAAAACCTCGTTCATGTCTATGGAAGCCAGTCGCTGCTGGAGCAAGACATCGATTTCAGCCAGGATGTGCGGGATATTGAGCAGCAGCTGAACCTGTTCATGTACAAGGATCTGGAGACCTTCAAGCATTCGAAGCGCGTCTTCCGCTATGCGGTAGACATCAGCGAGCTGCTGCAGCTCGACCCTCTCACCAGACGGCAGTTTACACTGGGCGCACTGATTCACGACATCGGTAAGCTGGAGATTCCCTGGGGAATCCTGAACAAAAAGGACAAGCTGTCACCCGAAGAGTGGGAAATGGTCAAATGGCATGTCACCTGGGGCAGAGAAATGGCGTTAACTAATGATAAATTCAAGGAGCTCACCCCCTACATTGAGCTGCATCACGAGCGCTACGACGGCCAAGGTTATCCTTACGGCTTCAAATATGAAGAAATCCCCCGGCTATGCCGGATGCTGACCATCATTGACTCCTTCGACGCCATGACCACCGAACGGCCCTACCAGCCGACGAAGTCATTCCAAGAAGCCATTATTGAGCTTCGCGCCTGTGCCGGCAGCCAATTCGACCCTGACCTGACCGAGCTGTTCATCCAGTACATCCAGAAGCAAGACTCCATCAGTAGTGAAGCGGCGATCCACATAAGCTGAACTATATAAAAATAAAATTGTTGTTATTTATATCCCTCATTATTGCAATACTTAGTTCTACTGCCGTTCTTGTATAAGGGCGGCGGTTATTTGTGTTTTGCGTTTTGTATGATTTCAAGACCTGAACAGAAAAAATTTTTGTTAAAAATGAAGTAAAATAAGGCTTGCTACCCTATTCAAATTTGACTATAATAAGGCTCTCAAAACATTTTCAGAAGGAGTATTCAAACCATGAATAGTAAAGAAAGCAACCTGAAGCTTGTTGTTGTCGGTCTGCTGCTCGGTATTCTAATGTCCGCAATGGACAATACCATCGTAGCTTCAGCTATGGGCACTATCGTCTCCGACCTTGGCGGACTCGATAAAATCGTCTGGGTAACCTCGGCTTATATGGTTATGGTTATGGCCGGAACGCCGATCTTCGGCAAGCTGTCCGATATGTATGGCCGGAAACGTTTTTTCATCTTTGGCCTGATCGTATTCCTGGCCGGCTCTGCACTATGCGGAACGGCAACCAGTATCACACAGCTCAGTATATACCGGGCTATTCAGGGTATTGGCGGCGGGGCACTTATGCCGATTGCCTTCACCATTGTGTTCGATATCTATCCCCCGGAAAAAAGAGGCAAGCTGACCGGACTCTTCGGTGCCGTCTTCGGGATTTCGAGCGTGCTTGGCCCCTTGCTTGGTGCTTATATTACCGACTATGTAGGCTGGCAGTGGGTATTCTACATCAATCTGCCGATTGGTATCGTCGCTTTTATTCTGATCACTGTGTCCTACAAAGAATCCGTCTCCCACTCCAAGCAGCGTATTGACTGGGGCGGCGCCTTCACTCTGGTGGGTGCCATTATCTGCCTGATGTTTGCCCTGGAGCTGGGCGGCAATCAATATACCTGGGATTCGGCTCAGATTCTCGGGTTGTTCGCCGGCTTCGCCGTACTGCTGATTGCCTTCCTGTTCATTGAACGGGTAGCGCCGGAAGCAGTCATTTCCTTCGCCATGTTCCGCAACCGGTTATTTGCAACCAGCAGTCTGCTGGGTTTGTTCTACGGCTCCGCCTTCATTGTCGCCACAGTATACATTCCTATTTATGTACAAGGGGTATACGGTGGTTCGGCTACAAACTCAGGGCTGATCCTCATGCCGATGATGATCGGTACAGTCATCGGCAGCCAGGTTGGCGGACTGCTTACCACCAAGACCAGCTTCCGCAACATTATGCTGTTATCTGCGGTATGCTTCGTGGCTGGAGTGTTCTCCTTAAGCACGCTGACCCCGGATACTTCCCGCCTGATGCTTAATGTGTTCATGGCGCTGACCGGATTTGGTGTGGGTTTCTCTTTCTCCGTGCTCAGTATGTCCTCAATCCACCATTTCGACATGCGTCAGCGCGGCTCCGCTACTTCGACCAGTACCTTTATGCGTTCACTGGGAATGACGCTGGGCATTACAATCTTTGGGATTATCCAGCGCAACAGCTTCACGAATGAGCTTAGTAATGCTTTTGGCGCAGGTGCAGATACTTCGTCCTTCGGAGATCCCCGGTCGGCCTTGACTCCGGAGGCCAGAGCCCAGATTCCTGCTCCTGTGCTGGAGAAGATCACGAATGCACTGTCCGGCTCAATTTCCCATACTTTTATGTGGGCGCTGGTTCCAGCTGTGCTGGGATTTGTTTTTGTCCTCCTGATGCCGGGCGACCGTCTCAAGGTTCACAGTAAAAAGCAGCAACCGGCTGGCAATCAGGGTTAAGCCGTTATGTCCATGAAGATGGTGATTCTCGGTCTGCTGCTGGAACGGGATATGCACCCCTATGAGATTAAGCTGGTAATGAAAGAACGGACGATGGACCAGATGATGAAGCTTCAGATGGGGTCTTTATACTATGCTGTAGACAAAATGGCCAAAGAAGGCCACATTGAAACCGTAGAGGTTATTCACAGCAATGACCGTCCGGACAAGACGATCTACCGCATCACCGATAAAGGCAAGGACCTGTTCCAGCAGTTGATTCTGCAGCAGATCAAAAAGAACGAATTGATCTTCAACCCGCTGTATACTGCGCTTGCGTTCTCCCGTCATATTGATCAAAGTAAGGTCGAGAAGTTGCTGGAGGAACGGATTCGGGAAACCGAACATAAAGTGAATTTTGCCTATCAGGTGTATGAGGAGCATATTGCCATCGTCCCACGCTCGGTGCTTCATGCGATGTATGGCAAATATGAGCATAGTCTTATCGAACTGAAATGGCTGAAGCGCCTCTACGCGGATGTGTCCGAACGGAAAATGAATGATATCGGTACACCGCTTGATTTGTAGCATGCATGCTTAGGTTTGGAAAGAGGCCCCCGGGGGCCTCTTTCCTGTTTACAGGGGAGGAAATCCGTTTATTAATGAGCAAACTGCCGAAAGTGAGGAGAAGCCACATGGACAAAGATAAAAAGCTCCAAGGAGATAACCGTGATCACCCTGAGCAATATCCCACCGAGAACCCCAGTCTGTTCGATCTGGACGAAAGTGAACAGAATGTTGATCCGATCCCCATGGAGGATTTGAATCTGGAGAAGCAGGAAGAAAAAGATAAGGAAGGCACCAAACACCGTTCCTCCAGTGACAAAAAGTACCATACCGGATTCTAAAGAGGTACACTATGCTCAGAGCTGTCATTTTATCGTTACGGAGGGATCATCTTGCTGAGAACGCTGCCACTGAACCAACGCGGAGTCCCGGCCAGCCGCATTGCCTTGGGCTGCATGGGACTTGGCGGAGGCTGGGATCATGAACCGATTACAGCTGAACAAGTAAAGCAGGGCCATGAAGCGGTAGAAGCCGCGCTGGACATCGGCATCAACTTTTTTGATCATGCCGATATTTATACCCGCGGAAAAGCTGAAAAGATCTTCGGACAGATTTTCAAGGACCGTCCGGGCCTGCGGGAAGAGATCATTCTGCAATCCAAATGCGGAATCAAGCTGATCGAACCGGGAGAATCCTCCAATGTCTTCGATCTCTCCCGGGAGCATATCCTGAGCAGTGTCGATGGGACTCTTGCCCGCCTGGGAACGGAGTATATCGACATCTTGCTGCTCCACCGGCCAGATCCACTAATGGATCCCGAAGAAGTCGCCGAAGCGCTGCACCAGCTCAAGGCGGCGGGAAAGGTGCGGCATTTCGGGGTCTCTAATATGAGCGCAGCCCAGATCAAGCTGCTTCAGACTTATTGCGATGAACCCTTCATCGTCAACCAGCTGCACATGAGCCTGGCCAAAATCAGCTGGGTCGATGCCGTGATCAGTGTTAACCGGGAGCCCTGGAAAGATATCACTTTCCCGGAGGGTACCATCGAGCACTGCCGCGCTGAGAACATCCAGCTTCAAGCCTGGGGCCCACTGGCCCAGGGAATATTCAGCGGACGCCCTCTGGACGGGCAGCCGGAGAATATTGTGAATACCGCCGCTATGGTGAAGGCGCTGGCCGAAGAGAAGAATACAACGCCGGAGGCGATTGTCCTCTCCTGGCTGATGAGTCATCCGGCCGCCATCCAGCCTGTGTAAACGTAGGTACGGTTATTATGTCCGTTATAACAAAAATAGCCCCCCAATAAAGGAGGGCTTGTTCTATGTTCATTTAGTGTTACCCGGATTATTCTTAATCAGCTCAAACAGTCCGGTGGAAGCCAACCCCGCAAATGCTCCGGCCCATAGCCGCGGCGCTAGATCCAGATCAGTGAAGATGTAGCCAGCCCATCCAACGATAAGGCCAATAATCAGCCCGATAATAGGCACAAGGTTCTTGGGTACGCTCACCGTGGCCTTAACCATCTGCAGTAGCGCCACAACCACGGCAGACAGCACCGTTGCGAAGATCATCACTTGATTCAACATATCATTCATTTGTCACACTCTCCTTCGGGAATATTAGTACTCGCTTGGTGTTGATAGCATCCGGGTCCATAAACACATTCTTGACCAGTCCTAGCGCCTGTAGGTCGATGGATTTGATATAACTGGTCCCATTAATAATCTTCGTTTCAACCGCAGTTCCATTAATGACGATGGATTTCTTTTCAAACACCCATGTTTTCACGCCCAGAGTAACAAGCACCTGTTTAGCCGGAATCCAGCTGCGTCCGTCAATGATTAGGCCTGGGAAAGGATCATTACTGCCGATCACGATATCAACTGGTTTAACTCCGGCCGGCAACGGTGCGGCTGCTGGAGGGGCTTCTATATAAGTGCGGCCGAAGTATTGGCATATGCCCCGGGCAATCTCTTCCGCACACTCTGACCGGTATGCATCCGACTTTAGCAGCTGCGCTTCTTCTGGATTGTCCATAAATGCACCCTCGATTAGCACGGCTGGCATCTTAGCCTCCCGGGTAATGTGCAGGTTGTTCGTCTTCAGGCCGCGGTTAATCAGCGGCGTACCCTTCACAAGATACTCCTGGATATTCAGCGCAAGCTTCTTTCCGTCCTTGTACCCGTTACGGTAGAAGATTTCTATCCCCTTCGCTTTCGGGTTCCAGGTGCTACCCATGGCGTTAGCATGTACGGACACCATAGCATCTGCTGGGCGGCCGAATCCGTTGGGAATGGTATTGTTCGCCAGGTCTGTGCGCGTCTTCAAGGGTACATCTGAATCACCGGCTGATACATGGAGCACATCGAAGTCATTACGCTGAAGGTGAATGATCAGTTTGTCGATCACCGCGCGGTTGAATTCATTTTCGTGCATGAATGTGCCATCAGGGAACGTTGGTGTTCGCTTACCGGCCGTTTCCATGCCGTGGCCGTCATCTACGGCTATCAATAGTTTCGTCATTAGTTGCTGACCTCCCGGGGCAATAGCCCCCTGTGATTGTTTCGAAAACATACTTAAGTTCCTCGCTAGCGACTTCTTTGAACGCCCAGCACCACGGTATTCTCTTTGGGGTAGAAATGGCTCCCCGCCTAGCTTTGTGATCTGTTTGATGGTCCACGACTTGAATTGAACCTCCTCACTTTGGAAATACGGAAAATGCCTCTCCAGGTAATTTCTGAAGAGGCGCATTCCGCTGATTCGTCCGATTTGATACACACAAAAAATAATTACGGCGTCCCACTTGAAATTGTCTGCCGATTTGTAGAGGAAGTACGGCAGATCATAGAATAAGAACTGCATCATGCTCCACAATCACATCACCGCCATAGAGCAATTTGTTCCTACATTCAAGGCCACAAAAAAGCAGTACCAGATAGAGTGTCTCGTCTGATACTGCTGATTCTAAAAATTCGGCTTCGTCATACTGGATTAGTTCTATCATTTGATTACTCCTGCATCTTGCAACGCTGAATTGATCTCGATGTATATATTATTAATCTGCTTTTGAATCTCCCGGATCTTTTCTGTACGTTGCTTATCTGTCAATGATTTATCTGCGGTAACTTCCTTCTTATAATCACGAAGTCCGGCAAGTTGCTTAGATGCAGATCCCTTAGCAGACGAATTAAGCGCCTTTCTTAGGTCATCGTTATACCAGGAAGGTAATTCCACGCCAGCCTCGTTGTAATTGGCATACGCTTGATTAAGTTTGTCCTTAGCATCATAGAAGTCTTCAGTCAGCGTGTTGCTGAACTGCGGATCTACAATGAAGTTTTTAAGCAACGTATTACGTGTATTCCCCTGACCCAAGTCAGAAGTCAAAGGAAGTACCAACCGCGCCAAGTCTCCTCCATACGACTTAATGATATAATCGACCTTCTGCGGCGACATGTCCAATGACTTGCCTAGCTGTTTAGCTACTGCGCTGGTGCGTTCGTCATACTGATACGGTCTGCTGCGGTCTTGTAATGCTTTAGACACGATAGGAGCGCCGGTAAAGCTTTGGTTTGCTACTGAAGCAACAAACGGTGCTGCCACAGTAGAATTTACCACACCGGCAACGCTTGCTTCTGCGCCTCCACCTTTTGTTAATCCTTGTAACGCTCCGGTTATGAGTGGTGGTGTCCAGGCGTTTGCTAAGGCATCCATAGTTCCCTTGAATGCGTTTGGATCGTTGTCCTTGAAATACCTTAATGCTTCGATTGTCGCTTCTCCAAAGCTGTTGTACGCTGGCTCCATCGGAATACGGACGAATGTACCATCATCGTTTTTCTTGACGATCAGAAAGCGAGTGCGGTCCCGGGCTGGTAGTTGCTGATAGTCCGGATCATCCCTGAATTTTGCATACTCATACAGCTTAGGCAGCACAGCCAATGTGCCAATGGCAGCAACGGTCCGGACTGGGTTATTCTTGAATGCCTGTAGTACACGGTACGTACCTTGAATGGCTGGGTTATTATAGGGTATAAATGCTTCAATATCTCTGCTTAATGCCCCTTTTCGAGAAAAGTTTACAGTTATCTCTCTACCTGCGCTCATAGCTTTTCTTATATTATTAGGTGTAATTTGGTTACCTAAACTTTGTCGCTCAATTTTAGATGCTGCGATACGTGGGGCATTTTCGGCGATATTTCCGATTTCCTCTAGCGCTTTAAAAGGTGCTTTTATTGTCTTCAAACCGATTTTCGCAACATTCTGTGGTGAGAATGTAGGATACCGCGTCATATCAGATATGCCAGTGTTTAAGCGCCGATCTCCCTTAAGTGATGCCGTGTATCCACCTCCAGCACGCCGGTATTCCTGCGCCCACTTCCGTAGACCTGGAATACCCAAGGAATCTCCAATACCACTGAATATTGAATAAACGGTATAAGCGATCTGTTTCGGTGGGTTTTTGGACTGTATAGCCGACTGTGCAAGGTCCATCGTAGCGCCTTTGATCGCAAATGCTGGGGCCAGCAGACCGGTTGCTCCGCGCTTGGTCGCGTTTGAAAATGCGCTCATGGTATCAATAAGGATATTTGAAGCTTGCGGACCCATCCCAATCAGCGTTTTGACAATCTCCGGATCTTCTACCTTGATGTGTACTGGCTCACCATTGACCATAGCCCGGACGATATTGTCGCCGTCCACTTTTGATGTGCTGAATAGGTCTTTAAAGTCTGCGTCCAGCGCCTCTAGGAAGTCATCTTGTCCACCATTTGTGAGTACTTCCTTTAGATTCACCTTACTCTTTGGCTGCTTCACAATTTCTGCAACGCCTTTGAAAGCATCCGGATCTCGCTTAATGGCATCCACCATAGATTGCATCGTGCGATTACGGAGGGCGGCGTTTGTCCATGCTCCAACTGATTCGATAGTTGATTTGCGTGGATCTACGATATTCCGAACAGATCCGGTAGGGCTGACTTGCTGAATCGGTGCCTTTTGACCACTGAATGAAGATTTCGTGGTCTTCTGGATGAAGTTCTTCCCAGGCTTTTCAGAGCGCAGAAACTGCCGGCGCATTGGTGAATAATTCGGATTCTTCTCACGTAGTGCATTGTACAGATCATTCGATATCAATCCTTCTTTGACTCCGATCTCCCGCAGCACATTATCATTGAATTTATCCCATTCCTTTGCAATGTCTTCAAATCCAGGATAACGGGAGTTTAATGTATCGATGCGCTGCTGTACTTTTTCCGGAGTCATTTCCAGGTTCTCAGCATATACACGCTCTCCACGGGACATACGGGTTTTGGCATGTCGCAGCGTGATGTAATCAATAAAATTTTTATCCTGGCCGCGTGCGACCTTTTTGAAAATGTCGTCAAGGCTACTGCCGATTACTTGGCCTTCAAGATTGACAAATTCTTTGCGCACAATGTTGTTGGCAAGGTTATTGGCCCGGGTTGCGTCCATAGCAGATTCATATGTGTCACTACTGATCCGTTTCAACGGGTCCAGGTTATCTACGAGGTTTTGATATGTCGCCCGGGCCTGTGCTGCTGCAGCCTGCTTGATGCCCTGCTTATCGTTCTTGATTCCCCGGCGTACAATCTGGTCGGCAGTATCTACCGGACCGGTACCGACTCTGACCGTACTTCCTCCGGATGAGATGCCCAATCCCTGGTTACCGAACAGGTCCGTGAACATGTCCTGACTCTGCTTTTGAGCCGTTACATCCGGAGCAGCATCTACCAGTGGGACAGATGACTCTGCTTGATTAATACCGGATATTTCAGTAATTTCATTACCTGCATGAACTTTACTTGCAGTTTTCCCAAGTTGAGGATCACTCTTTAATCCCCATAACTCAACTGGAGAATCACCTACGCGAGGTGTTTTCGTAAACGGAATTGGTTTTCCATTGATTCCCCACCGCTGTTCTCTAGAGTTCCATGACAAAAGGTAAATACCATCATCTCTAACCACAATTTTAGGTCTAGCTTCTTTATTAAGTCCAAAATGAGAACCTACCCGAGAAGCTTCATTCTTATCAATATATACAGTCTGTTCTGAAGATTCCTTCAATCCGACATCTTTTGTATCATGACCTTCATGTAGCGTTTTGTTTCGAGTGGTGCGTCCATTTTTGTCGACTGAATAAGTACTTCCCTTAGATGTTTTAAACGTTGTTTTCCCTGAGTTTGGTGACTGATTAGGCTCTTGTCTGCTGATGGATGACACTTCCGGTGAAAGCTTCGTCTGATCAAACTGGCCACTCATGATGTAGTCAATATCGTCCTGTGTTAGATTGTCCACACGGTTCAAAATATCCTGTTCCCTACTGAGTGGCTGGGAAGGAACATTTTCCTGCGCCGGTCGCCGCGGAATAGTAGCAGGTGGCGCTTCTGGTGGCGATGTTATTTCAGCACGCGGTGTTCCTCCGGCACGTCCGGCTACAGTCTGAGGTGCTGCTGCTGGACTAATAACCTGCACTGGATTTCGTTCTGAACTGCTCCGCACCGGATTACCAATGCCGTACATTTCTCTTTGGTTCTGCAGATCGCGAGCGGCACTAACCATTCCCTTTGCCGGTGTAGATGTAGTTTTAGATGGATACGCTAAACTAATCAGCTCATCCAACCCAGGGTCATTGCGATCAGCCATCTGTGACCAAAGGTTCTCAAGCTCAATATCTTCTCGTCCTGGGCTGAATTCACGTTTTTGCGCCTCGCTGATGAGGTTTTCAAACTTCTGTCGGTAAATATTAACCGGAGCACCTTTACGTGCTACCGTAGGGCCCACAGTGTTACCCTGTGGAAGTGCGAGTGGCTCAGGCGTGAAGTCTGATGGGTTAATGATGGGATCATTACCAGCCGGAATATTAGAGCGTTCTGCTGCAGCTGATTGTCGTATGGTTCCACGGCCTTCTGGTAAGGCTAATACTTCGGTTATTGTTTCTTCCGGAACTCCTTTGTTCCTCATATATTTAGCTAATGCAGAACCACCGGTTAATCCAATGCCAGCACCGGCTAAAGTATATGACGCTACATCCTTTAACCTTCCTCCTAATGACTGCTGCTGTCCTGACATTGCCTGTTGCGCTTCATTAGCTGCACCCATAGCAGCACCTAAACTACCTACACCAATGGCACCGCCCACAGCCTTGCTTAATATTGGATTTTGAATTCCACGCGAAGCCAATCCGCCCACGTTAATTCCCAGGTCAGTGAGTCCGCCTAAGGCAGTAGAAACACCCACATTCTTCAGGCGCTGTGAAACGTCCTGCTGATTACCACCAAATCTCTCTTCTGCTTCTTGAACTGCTTGTCTTGGAGCTTCGTATGCTGCACCAGCAGCGGCGCCTCTCACAAGGCTCTGAATGGCGCTAGGAGCGTTCTTAATAATGGGAGCTGCAAGAGCACTACCGGCTTTATAGGCAATTTGACCGCTACCCAGAGAACCTATTACGTCTGCAATCACGCCACCTTTTACATTTTTAGAACGATCAATCTTGTCTTGGAACATATCTCGTGATTCCTGCGGTCCAATCTTTGTAAACATCCGATCTGCTAAGTCGGTTAATCCAAATGTCGCACCAGATTTTACGCGGTCCATGAATGCGTTGAATCCGTTCGCCGCATCTGTGAAGGAAAAGCCTTTATCTTCTGCTGGTTTTTTATCAATCTTAGCCACATTAACCCCGGTATCATTCAAATACTGCTGCGCCGCCATGGGTTCATTCCGTACCGCCTTAGCAAGTTCAGACTGTCGAGGATCTCCGATAAGGATTCCTGTTTGTTTCAGGAGCTCAGGCATTGGTGTGCTTGTGCTTGCGTTTGACATTGCTAGCTCAGTCTGTTTCTGTCTGAATTTATCTGCCCGGCTTGTTACCGATTGTGTTTGTGATGGCGTGGCGGTTAATGTGCCAGAAAGAGCAGAACTGCGGATTTCCGCAGCTCTTTTTCTCTGTTCCTCTATGAATTTTTCGTGTCGGGTTGCCATATTCCCACTTCCTTTAGCTCAACATTTTAAGGGCATCCTGAAGTTCGGATTTGAACCGGTTAACAACACCTTGACGCACAGCGTCGGATGAACTAGCAAAGTATTTCTGTCCGTTGTTCTTTGCTCTCTCTGCATACACCCGCAATATTATTTCTTTGTCACTCATGCCTGGGGTAATACCGGCATTTTTAAACACCGTGGCAGCTCCTCCGGATCCGTGCTGCACAGATGTGGACCACAATACATCCTGCAGCGCCGTTGACCGGTTCGATACATCTAGGCCAGTTGATTTTTCAACCTTGCTTACAGCTGGGGAAAAATGCGAACTTTGAATATAATCATGCTGAAGTTGTTCGAATTTATCCGGATACTTTGCGGCAATTGTTTTCCACGCAGAATCAAACGTGGATCCACCTACTGTTTTTCCTGCAAAAGCGTTGTATATTGAAGGATCTGTCTTCTTGAGATAGCTTAGAAAATTGTTCATGTTACTTTTGATAATCTGATACGATCCATACGACTTGCCGCCGATATCTCCAGGAGTATTTGCAATCGTGCCGGGGTTTCCACTTGATTCGTATTTCCTGGACAAGGCTCCAATAGATGAGCCTGTGGAACCCCGGCTACCTACTCCCCCAGGTATTGTTTGTCAAACGCTGCGATTTCTGCTGGAGTTAGGCCAAGTAATGCCATGACCTGTGTGTCCTGACCGTCCGGAAGTCCAACAGATAATACCTTTTGATACAAGGAATCTTTATCTGCTGATGTCAATGGAACTGGTTTACCCAGGGCATCTGTTTTGGTGAACTCAGATTTCAAAGAGTCATACACTTGATTTGCACTGATACCACTATATTTTGCTGTTTCCGCACTGCCGTTAAGACTATCACCATAATTTAGCCACGCCCGAGAATTTTCATCGTTTGATATCGCAAGATTAGCTTGTTGATACGCTGTTTGGTTCTCTTCAGATAGCTTACGAAGCGCGTAATCTAGTCCGCCCTGTTCTTTGTCATAATCAAACTTAGCTTGCCATTGCGTGTCTCCTATGGAATCTCGTGCCTTTTGGTATGCTTGTTGTTCCAACTGATAGTTCTGGTTAAATTGTGTATTCTGCTGATTGGATGTAAGAGGTGTTCTAGGGTCTGCGGCCTGTCTGTACAGACCTTTCCAGTCAGTTTGAGGAGTGACTGCACGTCCGGTTGTATTAGCCACTGTCGATGCAGCGTCCAAGTTAGCGCCCTTTGTTTGGAGATCCTGAGCCTGGCCACCGAGTGTGCGAATACTAGGATTATTTTGACTTGCCTGTGCAGCCGTCTTATTCGCTGCGTAGAAGCTTGGGTCAATACCTAGTGACTTCAGTTGGTTGCGGATCTGATCGGCCTGTGAGCTGAGCCCTGCACGTTCCTGCGCGGTGATACCCTTTACTTCTGCTTGATTTTTTAGCCCAAGTAGATTTTGAATGGCTACCTTCGCTTCAGCCGGTAGATAGTTACCCGTCAGTTGTCCTTCTGTAATCGGATTCTGGAAGTCCTGCTGGTTGTAATCTTGGTATAGGTTACGCTGGTTTCCTATGCTGTCCTTGTACTGCTGGTAGGCCTGTTGTGCGTACTGTGGCAAGATGTTATTTGCAACGTTCTCTTCACTCTGATGGGCTAACTGGTTAGCAACTGTTTCGGAGTATGAGGACTTCCCTTGGCCCGTTGCACGTAGCTGTGCGTTGGTGTTCTTCTGGTTGACCTGTAAGTTCTGCTGAGCCGCCCGAAGTGCCGCCTGATAAGCCGGATCTGTGTCAGCGTTGTAACTAAACGGTGTATTCACAAGATTAGCCTGTGCTGACAGGGCCTGCTCTGTTCGTGGTTGCGCGGTAGCTGTTACCATCTTCTGTGCGGCTGTTGTTGCTGCTGTCGGAACCGTGGGCACCGATGGTACGCCGGACTTTACATTATTGGCGGCTTTAATGGCCGCAGACGGTAGCCCGGTGGGCAGTGGCTGCTTCGGCATCTGGCTTACACCTGAAAGAGCGCCAACTGCTGCTGACGGTAGAGTCTGTGTCGCTCCTTTTTTGGTTTTAAACGTGTCTACAGCCTTTTTCCAGGATTCTGAATTGAATATGCTGGACATGCTAACCCTCCTTTTCAAATGCAAAAAGGACCCCATATGGAGTCCTATGGCCGATCTATGATTTACTTAAGTGTAACAGGTGTAGGCAATACCTTTTGATTATTTTTGTATCACATTGCCGTATAAAAACCGATATGCTAAGATACAATTAAAGAAGGAGCCGTGCGCTAACACGACTCCCACGTACAATCCGCTATAAGAGCGGTCGGCTTTCGGAAAAAGCGTCATAATAGACCGTTATCCTTCCACGGGGCGGTCTATTTCTTTTTGTTGAAGGAGAGAATAAGAATCACCAGTGTTGAGAATTGAATCATCAACAGTAGCGCATCTTTCACTTCCACAGGCATCACCTCCCTTCCGGGAGATTAGCCGACCGCCCTTATGCCATTGTACTGGATAATTATATCAGACCGTACCTTTGTTTGGTATGGTCTTTTTATTGACCTTGAATCTTGCGATTTTCAATTTCTATCCATCCGTTTTGAGTGGTAAATACTCGCGTTTCACCTGTAATAATGTTGTGTTTTACCGGCATTGTGTCTCCGTTATTCGATCTATATTCCATGTACTTATATGGCGTAGGATAGATCAGGAACGCGAATGCCACCATAAGAATCAGTCCACTGACAACGATGATAGCAGCCTTTTTCATTGTGCTTGCAGCTCTGCGAGTTGGGCTTCAAGAATTTTTATTTGATTTTGTGCATCAGAAACTCTTTTTTCCGCTATAGCTAGATGATCGTTTAAATATTGCAATTTTTCTCCAGTGTAATTACCTGAAGCTATTGATGCTTTCATGGTATCAATAGCTTCATTTGTTACTTTAATTGTCTTTTTATATTGCTCAATTTGCAAATTTATATCTTCAGATGTAAGTTTAGTCGATCTGGTTGGTGTTGCAGTTGGAATTGGTGCTGGAGTTGATGATGCACTTGGAGTTTCCGTTGGAGCTATAGTCTGTACTGGTTCCGTATCACTCAATATTACCACCCCACTATCATATCCGACATTTAACCCTGAAGCTTCTCCGACTACTCTTACAGGGGCATAACTTGTACCATTAATTATTACAGCCGACCCAACATCTTTTCCGTTTAGAGATACAACTGCAGTGCCTTGAACCTTTTGCCCAATCAAAGATTTAATTTCTTCTGCAAAAACAGAAGTTGACATGGTGAGAATTGCGCCAACAAGGAAACCCACAAAATATTTTTTCATGGTAAACTCCTTCACGTTACATTTTTCACCAATATACCATATTAACTATGGACCTTCTAGTGCTTCAAGCCGATCATATATCTCATTTAATTCTTGCTGGAGTGTTTTGCTTTCTTGTTGATTATATATTGCAGCCCAATTATTAAATATTACTGGTGTAGATGTTAGCGTTATTCCATTAGGAGCATAAATCTCCAAATCTCCAAATATTGTACTGAACCTCGCCCTGAGTGTTCCTCCTGTCCAAAATTCAATAGCTGGTGCACCACCATAATCTGGCGTAATTGATACATATGTGTTTGCGTTAAAGTACGCCTTAAATAGATTACCCTCTGAATCCATTTCCACACGTGGATAAGCATTAGCTAGGCTCTGCATCAGAAACTTACTCATGACCACGTAACCAGATTCATACACCCTGAACGCTGCTACTGGTCTGTCTGCATCTCCTGCCCATATTCGCAGATCGTCCACATCTGGATCAGGGTCGCGTTTGCTGGACAAGCCAACTGCTTTGTCCTTGGATGATAGGTCTGTTAAATCTACGTTAAACCCGCCAATCTCTCTGGTATTGCGGCTGTCCATATTACCGTTGATAGTAAAGTCCAGGTCCTTCGCCATCATTGCTACCGTATTGGCTAATTGTTTGACATACCTTTGAAGCTCCTGGACATTATCGGTGTTCGGTGGAGAAGCTATCTTTGGCGCTTGCCATATACCCATAATGCATCCTCCTTAATATAGTGGAAGTTGGCGCTGTTGTCGGGTGTGCTCATGCATCCGCATCCAGCCGGTTCCGTGGAATTTAATCCGGATGTAATTTTCACGAGCATACTTTGCTACGGGAATAATGATCCGTTGTATTTTAATGCCGCCAGTACCTGTTATGCTCTGCATGAGTTCCCAGTCACTGTCTCCACTGGCTGACTTGGAAAATGAAACGTTCAGTGTGCTTCCTGCTGCCAATTCCGCGAAGATAAACATTTTGTACCACCGCATCTTTTGGGCCATGGATGAGTTAGTGAATGGCTTGGTTATGGCATACCAGTTAATGGCCGTACCTCCGTCAGTCATCCCACCCAGCTTAAGCACACGGCCCTGTGAATCTCCTACGTATACTTGATTATCCAGTGTAGCAAACACCAGAGGATTGAAATCGCGCCATACGGACCATGCACCTACGCCAGAACGCGAATCAAAAACTAAAGTGGTATTTGTGTTTGTTTTGAAATAGAGTTTGTCCACGTCAGCGCCGGCGCAAGAATCTGATATTCCAGTCAGGTATCCACCGACAATGTCCGAAAAGTCATTGTCCGGTATCGTACCGCCGCCATAATCGTATATTCCTTGTTCATCAATGATCCGCATCAACCCGCGCTGCGTGGTCCATGACTGGTTGTTCATGATGCCCACATCATCTACGATCAGCCGAACAGTAAAGTTTGAAGGCAGCTCGCCATACATCTCAAATAGAGCATTTTTCATGCCTATGGTCAGCTTGGTTAAACTCCCGGACAACATGATGATACTTTCTCCGCGCATGGATTCTGTATCTTTTGCAAATGAATCTTCTTCAGTACCTTCGAACAGTTCCCATTGTTCTGGCTGATCCAGAGCGCAGGAGTGTAGCTCCTTGCCAATGGCACCCCACAACCTGTTTTGATAGGTCGTGATGTAGTTTAGCCCGGCTGGTGCACCAACTAGATCCGCAATTGTGGATCCATCATATTTTTTTGCGCTAATACCATT
Organism: Paenibacillus sp. LS-5; assembly: GCF_056121505.1. Classification (NCBI taxonomy): domain Bacteria; kingdom Bacillati; phylum Bacillota; class Bacilli; order Caryophanales; family Paenibacillaceae; genus Paenibacillus; species Paenibacillus sp. LS-5. Next base: position 25,549 of record NZ_JBWAVA010000017.1, read on the forward strand.
TGTTCCAACTAAATTTATTTCAGCGAAGTTTCCCTGAAATACAGTGAATGACCACTTTGCAGTTGTAGATAACCCCGATGCAAGCGTGGTCCATGTGCCGCCGACAAGTTTTCTCCAGGTCCCATCGTTAAAAACCGCATGTATTTCACTCTTCCAGAAGGATAATCCGAGTACCGCAGTGCCGAATGTTCCTAATACGGTGTATCCCGGACGAACGGTAAGCGCTGGGTAATCATCACTGGATACATTGGAAGAATCAGTAAAATAGCTATCGTCAAGCATGAACGGATCATAGGTGTTGATTCCTTGAAAGGTACGAATAGAAGCCGGGGGAAGAATGCCCCCCAGCTGCTGATACTCCGTTTTCCCGTATTGAATGACCATTATGTCACCGCCCCGGCGTAATTCTGTGCAGCCACGTTCCAGGCCGCTTTGTATTGCTGCTCGTAATTCCCTGCTTTAATGGCATCGTCTTGCGTGTTAGCCAAAAACGAAGCCAATGCGGGGATATAAGTCCAGTGATATTCCTCCGGCGCGTCAGGTGAAACTCCAATATATGATTGCGTGAAATTGGCTGTAGCTATTGTGTGAGATCGAACGAACCCGCGAAGCCCAGATTGGTATGGTGGTGGATATAAACTAATTTTATGTGTGCTGTCGCTGAAGCTAAACGTATTTTGCAAAGGGTTTGTAATTTCTGGAGTTAGTTCGCGGTATTTAATTAATCCGCAGAATACTAAGTCAATATTTCTTTTCCTTACGTAAATTCCAAGCGTGTACTGCTCTTGATCCTTTACAGATATAAACTCGTCCATTTCTGGTATCTTTACAACGTTAAAAAAATCTTGATTGATGGAGTTTAGCTGAAGAATCTTGTCTGACAATCCAACTTCATTCGGAACAAGTAAATCAGCTTCAGCGATGATTTCAGTTAATAACATAGTGCACCTCCTTATACTTCAGCCATCCATGACCACTTTAGTGTAAGACCCGCCACAGTTGGATTAGCATAATTAAAATAGATATATGTGGCATCCACAGTTACATTAAACTGGCCTAAATCTCTGGTCTGCGTAGATGCAGCAGAAGCCACGGCATAATTCGGAATAGCGTATAAACCATGGGCAACCTGATACGTATAAGTAGACGATGTACTACCTATGGAAAAGTTTCCTGAATTTTTACCAAAAAGGTCATCCACACGATTATTTTCTTTCTGTGTGCGTGTTCCTGTGTCTGTTATAGGTGTAGTAACGCCACCAAATTGGTTTTTATCAATCCGACAGTTTACTGAATATGTCCCAATATGAACTCCTTCTTTGCAGAGAGAAACATTATTGTTATTGATCTGTATGGAATAGGCGGTGAAGGTAAAATCCTTACCGTTTATATATACAGCAGTTGAAAAATTCCTAAAAAAATTATCATGTATCTTCACATGCTGTACTCCACCAGATCCTGCAGCTGCATCAAGGAAAATTCCCTTGGCGGTCATTGTCGGCGAGGTGTAAACACTGTATGTGAATATTTCGTTATCATGTACAGTGCCTTCGATGGTGTTTCCGTTCTGGCCTGTGATCAAAATAGCAGTGTCTACTTCATCCTTACAAGCAATGTAGTTGTCATGGATGTTAAACCCTCCCCAGTATCTCAGAATGATCGGGGCCTTACAAAAATCAAACATTCCATCTGCCCAGGTAAAAACGCCTCCATTTGCGAACTCCGCACCTATTACGCAAGCAATAGCTTGACAGTTAGAAAAATGGAATCCAGCAAATAGGTCCGGTCTTGTTAGTGAACCGGTTCCATACGCACCACGATAAATGTTAGCAAATATACAGGAAGTGAAATGTAGGTTCATCGCCCCTCCTAATGCATCACCAATCAGTTCAACGCCTACCGCTGTACCAAATGGTCCAAGCCAGGACAACCCTGCAGTAAATATGCAGTTTGTAACTGTACTTTCCCTGGATCCATAGATTTTCAGCAGCGATCCAGCATTACTCTCAGAGTGGAACCACACATTTTGCATCTTGAATGAGGGTATCGCCCCAGCGTTCCATATTTTATTGATGTAAACCCCGTTATTGCTTCCAGTCGTCACGATTTTACAGTTCTCTATGATGATTTTGTGGTCTGTATTAGTATCTGTTTGAATCAATGGGTTCGCACTGCCTTTGATGACCGATGTAAAGCCGTTACCCATGATCGTAAGTGTTTTATTCGCGGTTACTGTTGTATTGATGATGCACGTTGCTGGAATCAATAGTATTCCGCCAGTGGATGGCATCGCCGCAATAGCCGCAGCTACCGCAGAAGAGTTATCCGTCACGCCATCAAACAACCCATAATCCTCAACGTTGAATATTCTGCGGTTAATGAATCGTCGATCAGAAGCGTCTAACCGGTCCTGGAGCCAGCCATATGAGATGTTATACGGAGTACTGTACCTTGCTATTGCTGTTTCTGATCCATCACTCGATCCTGTTACGGAAAGCTTTAGCAATGTCAGCAATGATTCATATGCAGTATCTACTTTGTTTTGAGCTCCACCGGGAGTTTCATACCTTGAGTCCGATTGAGAGGATATCTCTTCAGTGGTCGCATCTCGCCAAGGGACATTAGTCATTATTTTCCTCCTTATAGTTCGGCATCAAATGCAATGCGCTTATTTACAGCGCTTGCGGATAGTCCATATGGTCTAAATGCTGTAAGTGTCGATGACGTACAACGTAATGTTAATATCCGCAATCCGTTCTTTCCTGTCTGTATGGTCAAATCAGTTAGCGCCGACGTGGCATTACCGTCATCTAAGCTGAAATCGGATGGTGTGACAACTAATGTCGGTGCAACTCTCATTTTAGTAGGTAGTACGCAGGTCACTAAAGCAATTGTTGTCGATGCAGCGTATCCAATTCCAACAGTGGCATTTGCATTTACAGCATCTGATATTTCAGTGTAATACCTTTGGCAAGCATACATTTCATCCGCGATGCTACGCTGTGCGAACGATAATGCAGTATCTCCTGCGCTTAGTTGCACCTGTGCGATATCAACCGTACCTGAACCTAAGTAAGTTTCAACACTTGCTGTATTCAGTCGAGCGTTGATTGTTGATCCCCACATATGCGCAATATTCACATCTAACACATCATCATCATTCGTTCCGAACGTCTTTCCTGTGAGTGTATTTGTGGTAAAGGTGTACTGGTATTTAGCCCAAGATGTTGTTAATGAAAATGTCGTTCCGGAAAGAGTTTCTATTGCTGTTGGGCTTCCACCTGTACCATAGTTTTGATTCAACCACACGCCCAGTCGTTTTGAAGCAATGGAACTCCTCGCCCAAAAGGAAAGGGTGACCTTTTTGGATGCCCCGCATAAATACCTTGTCCCATTCTCAATCTTTTGTGAGGTAATTCCGTACGAAGTGGTACCCAAAGACGTTCCCGCACCGCTGAACTGCAATCTTTGAGCGTAGTATGATCCATCTAACTCTCCCGGAGTTATGGCTAATCTGGACTTTGTTATTGTAGGTAGCGTTCCGCCATCTGGAACGTTGAATGATGCCCATCGGTCTGCTAAGTAACCTGTAACAGTAGTGGTTGATGTACCTCTTTGCCATACATCGAAATTCCCATTTATGAGGGCCTGTCTTTTCATGAGTAATGGTATATTTGTGAATTGCGTTTGAATCGCACTTGTGACTCCATCTAAGTATCCAAACTCAGTATTGCTCACAACTCCTGTACCGATCTTAGAGGCATCTATCGCAGCGGACGCATTAACATCAGCGTTGACGATTACACCTGGAGCAATTGCTGTAACTCCATCACCAAGACTGGTCACATCACCGGTATGATTAGGATGGGTGTAGTTGTTGGCGTTGTTAGCGATACCGTCAATCTTCGCTTTGTCTGGACCGGTCATGAGTCCGCTGCTCCCGCCAGCAACTGCCGCAGGGATTACATCTGTTCCTCCTGTAATATGGCTTAGAGCATGTGGACCTGGAAGGGATATTCCCGTTGCTGTGATAATCTTTGTGTTGTCACCATTAGTTACAGTAATTCCTACACCGCCCACAATTTCAGGCAAAGCTTCGATCTCCGCGTCTGTATACTCTTTGGCATCCATAAGCGATGTATCTGCCTTTTGCTGCGCCCCGCCCGGCGTCTCATAGCGCGGATCATCTGTATTTGCTATTTCATCTGAGGTATTACGTCCGCGGTTCCATGTGTATTGATCAGCCATGCAATCACCATCTTTCCTTCACGACATATCGTTCGTAACCGCTTGTGGCTGATGTGTACTCTTTATAAAGTTCTTGATACCTATTGTAGAAGTTTCCGTTGTCCGGCATGATGTCCTTCAACACTCCATACACCAGTAGCATGTCAAAGTCCGGGTCAAAACCGCTACCACTATTCAAGTCATCTATCGTCAGTTCGTTGAGGATCGCGGTGTAAAATACCTTGATTCCGTAGAACGTATCATAGATTGGTGGTGGATATACTCCGATCTGCCCGGAGACAAAATAGTAGTACGGCCCACGCTCACGCTCATCAAACTGCCGTAGGGGAATTCTGCGCCAATCAAGGGCATCATCACCGAATGATTGGTTTGTGTATATGGCTTTGCGTATAGCTACCTCTGTGACGTTGCCAGGAGGGCATATAAGGTCCGTTAGTCCATTACCTGCTTTCAGGTCGAATGCTTGGTTAAGTACGTCAGACTGAGCCTGTGCAGGGCTGAGATTACGCAATAGGCGGTCACGAACCTGTATGATCTTGCGTAGAAGGGATACTACCGGTGTAGTGTTCTCTGGTAACTTTTCAATGATCTCCTCAACAATTTCTTGCACTAACATGTCATCACCCCTTTACGCCGGAACGCGAGGCTTACGGCTTGTACGCTTACCCGTTTGCCCCTCCCGAACAATGTTCTTTTTCATCTCCGTTGTTTGCTGTTTCGGTGCTTCTCTTTCCAGCAACTTCTCTAATAGTTCATTCGTTCTATGCTGCGCTCTGACCAATGCATTTAAAGCATCCAGTTCCATGCGGTAATTTTCCATAGTAATAAAAGAAAAGAGGGAGCTAAAAAGCCCCCTCAGTCCTTGTCCTCCATTCCGCCGTGATTACGGATCCAGTTCACCATTATGTTCCATAGTTCAGCACCCTTCTTTTCAGAAGGGCTCATTTCTTTTGTTATTCGCTGCAAAGTGATGTATGGAACCTTTTCTGACTTCACTTCCGTTTCCCATCCAACCTTCTGCGGGTTACTCATTGCCATCACTTCCTAATCACTTGGATTGTCCACGTGCCAGAAGCTAGGTCGATGGTTCCCGCCGTGGGATTGTAAAAGGAAATCTTGACCGCATTTGCTGCGGATACAAACCCTTGATAGATCACGCCTTGAGTGTCGTATGCCGGTGGGAACACCTCCACACGATCACCCAGGGCTGCACCAGTAACGGTAATGGCCGCAGTTACAGCACCAGTTACAGTCGCCAAACTTGCCGGGTCAATGGTTGCATCAACCCGGATCAAGTTTGTGATGTATTTGGCAGTAGCTTTGCCGATGCTTTTAATACCAATTGAAGATACGTTCATGATAATCCTCCTTATAGTGGGAAATTCCCGTATCCCCAGGCCCAATCAACTGTACCAAACGAGCAGCGTTTCACGACTTTGTATTTAGCGACTTCAGTATCAAAATCAGTGATAGAACCCGTTTCAGGAAGTCGGCGGTTGAACCACTTCATGGCGTTCATCATGCGGGTGGAGTCTGCCAGCACCCAAGCTTTAGGGTTAGTGAAGAATGGATTGACCACGACCTTAATGCTGCCATCGGCATACACATTCAAATTGTGGTCGGATGTTCCAGGTTCATAGTTCATTTTTGATCCAGGGTCAGGCAATCCCGCAATCTGCAGCGCGGTACGTCTCATAGCCGGGGCCACAAATAGAGTATCACCCATTGCAGCCATCAGGTTGCCTTTGTCATCCTTCCAGGACTGCATAGCCACGAAAGCAGCGTCAAAGTTGTCAATGGTAAGATCAAGCACACCCTTGTTGGACTGAGTATCCACGGAGTTTGTAGGGCTGTATGGATGGTCTGTAGCAAACAGCGCTTTACCGTCAGGCAATGCGGCGTTGTACAAACGTCCACGGTAATCCACGGCTGTCGTGGTCTTGTCTCCGTTGTTCAACCATTGAGCGCCTTGCATTTGCTGCGTCTTGTACACGGCATCAGCCAGTGAACGGATACGGTCACGGATAGCAGTCAGTTTCAAATCATCTACGAAGTCACGGTCAATCTCACGGCCCAAGGAGTATTTGGAGTGTGTAAAGTATTTCTGCCAGAGTTGGTCCACATCTTCATACTTGACTTGGTTGTTCGAGAACTTCCAGTCTTCCATCAAACCTTCGCCGCCGATCATTTCAACGCTTTCAGTGGCTTTATCGGACTTTTGTACATCAAACATGGAAGGAATATAGTCCTTTTTGTTAGACATTTCACGCGTATATAGACCGCTAAATACGGATTCGAGTACATTTTTATCCCACTGCAATGCTGTAGTTGGCATTTGTATTCCCCCTTATTAGCTGAATGTCCGCAGTTTAACTTTTACGCGGCATGTAGTTTTATTGGTGTTAACTTCAAGAACGGAGAACGGGCCACCGGTTACGTCAGAAGCCAGTACAGTAAGACCGTCCGTGGATACGTCTGCTGTTGTCATTCCTGGGAGGAATGTTGCGTCAGCTGTTCCAGTGTAAGGAGCATCAAACCAGTCGCCTTCACGTGCAATAACTACCTCAAGGTACTGATCTGTGCCAGCTGCAAGGGTTTGGTTAGCGAAGCCAGCGACTGCCGCGCCGTTTGTTGCTTTGGTCCAGCGACCACTTACGAGTTTCACGGCTTCACCCAGTACGAAAGCTTCAGAGTTGGTTGCCAAGATAGAGCTGATTCGGTGCGTAGGAGCGCCGTAATCGTTGAATGCGAATTTAAACGCCATGGTTGATTACCTCACTTTTTGATATATTTTTTTGCTTCTTTAGGATCAAGACCGAATAATGCAAAGGCATCGCTTATTTCCTTTGGTACAACTGGTTCATCTTCGAAATTAGAGCTATTTCCGACCACTGCAGAGCGTTTATTAAGCCTTTGCTGCTTGATTACGTCTTGCTCAGTACGCTTGCGCTCGTCAGCAATGATTTTGTCGCTGTGTACCAGACGGTAAGCGTCAATAGGGTCATAGTTCCTGTCATGTACTAGGCGCTGCATTTCTGGTGTGAACCACGGTGCAGCAGATCCGTCTTCCGGGAGCTCTTCAGTCAGCTGCGGATACTTTGCAAACAGGTCATGCCAGCCTTGAAGCTTTTCCTGCTCGGCTTGCTGCTGCTTCTGTGCATCCTGTGATACCTTCTCGCGGTCCAAAACAGCCTTGGCTTCGGTAAAGAGTGGATGATTGTCGATCAACTCTTCAATCTGCTTGGGATCGTATCCATCCGCAGCATAGCCATCGATTAATTCCTGTTTCAGTGCGGCGAATTTGCTTTCTTTATCGTTAATGGCTTGCTGTTCCAAACGGTCAAGGTCAGCGACATACTCTGCATGGTCCTTATATCCGTTTAATTTTGCTGCTCGATCCAGTGCGGCTTCGTATTCTTTGGCCCGGCCTTCTACTTTTTCGTAGTTCAGACCCTTACGTGCATATTCAGCCACCTTTTCATCTTCAATAAACACGTCCTCTTTATTGAATTTCACGGTGATTCCCTTGCGTTCCGGTTCCTGATCTATGGGAGGATCTTCCTCGGTCGCGGGTTCTGTCTCTGCTTCAGGTTCTGTGGCCTCAATGCCAAACAATGCTAATGCTGCGCTGACTTCAGTGTCGGCCTGTGGGATGGCGGACGGTTCGACTTCTTCGCTTTGGGGGGCGTTGTTGTCAAGGTTTTCCATGGGTAACACTCCTTTATCGAATGGCTCCTATGGGTGGGAGCGAGGTAAAAAGCAATAGAAAAGGCCACCCCACGACTGGGAACGGCCTGCTATGCTGATTGTTTTGTTAATGCTGTGGCTGCTTTTGCGGCCTCTATATCAACCTTTTGCTGCTGGATACCTTGTTCGAACTGCTTATCTTGCTGCTGTTGCATGGTTTGCTGCTCACTGTACTGTGCAACTTGCTGCTGCAACGCCTGATTCTCCTGTTGCAATTGCTGCGCCTGCATCATGGCTTCCTGCTGTCGCTGTTGCATCTGTGAAGCCTCTTTTATCCGCTGCTGAATGACGTTCATCGGCTCCATGCGACCATTTTGCACCGTGTACCTCACAGCCTCAGCGTCAATCATCGGCATCTGTGTGATGGGGTCCAGCATCTGAAGCATGTTGAAGGCCATCTGAATCCAATACTCTCTATCAACTGGCTTGTCTGCTGCAATGTTTACCTGTATATCAAACATCGGTACATATTCCTCACTGACTTCAATCCGTTCGAATCCACCGTCTTCTAGTGGATTATCAAACTTCGTTGGAACGCTATTGACCAAGCTATTGCGGCTCATACCCACTCGGCGGCCCGTCACACGCGCGATACGTTCAGTCGTATAGAACTGAGCGATTAACTCCACATACTGCGCGTATACCTCTTGTAGCGTCTCCTGTATGGCATCAGTCACTGTATTTAGTCTGGTGCTTGCTGCAGATATCAGCGCCTTAGCTTGTTCACCACTGGTTACATTGCTGCTTGCTTGCCCGTTGGCCGAGTCAAACTGTCCAGGTATCTTCTGCAACATCTCAAGATAATGCTGGATCATGTTGAACACACTAGCCGGAACGTTTATGCCCTGCAATTCCTTCCACCGGTTCATGGCATCCGCTGCAACCGGAAGCATTGCGCCCGGCGTAGAACGTTGTTCTTTCCAAGTGCGCACCTGTTTCGAGTTAATAGCACCTTCCTCGTACACTATCCCGGCGTTTCCTTGCTTCGACATGGTTTCTACTGCAAGTTCAGCAAAGCGATTCAGCATCATTTGAGGCTTAATCATGTCCCGCATGAATCCTTTGCCCCAGATGCTCCCCTCAATAGGAGACAATGTGCGAGCGCTGAACGGGTATTTACCGTGATCATAGACATATGCCTTATGTTCAAGGAAAACGCCGCTGGCGGTCACGTAGATGCAGTGTACGCCCTCCATTTGTCCCTCTGCCTTGGCAATAGCTTCCGATGGGTCCTTACCTTCAGCAATATTGCTTTTGGCTTGCTCTGCAAATAACGCTTTATCTTCTGCTGTGACCATTTTGGGAAGTCCTCTGTACCAATATTCCAGCAGTCCGACAGTGTTCTGATGAGAACTATAGTTTTGCGTAGATGTTGATGTATGGTTGAATGACTCCTGAGATTCAAGTCCAGTATTAAATATGTCAGTGTCGTTTGAGTCCTGGTCAGGCAACACCTTCTTGCCCTGTTTAGGCCAGCGTTCTCGGATATACTCCATCGTTTGGCGTGTATTGATGATGATGGCGCCCATCTTTTGCAGATAGATGAAATCTCTCACCCTCGGATCTGGAAAGAAGCTACCTAATTCCACCGGGATGATATCGTTTTGACCGTCATACCTGAACTTACCTCGTCCACCTTCAACGGTGGGATCATATAAGGTCTGGAGGATCAACGGGCCATGTATGACAGCACTCTTCACGGCCAATACGTACTTTGACCTGAAGCCGATCTGCCTAAGCTCATAAGGGATGAAGTCGTTAAGGTCTTGAGCCTTTTCTTCGTCCCCTTCCTCTTGGGCTTCAAAGTCCGGGAACGGGTCCCATCCTGTGATTTTTCCCAGGATAGAGTCAATCTGAGCGCCTGCAATGTTGTCCACGTTACTAGGCCTCATCTTAATTGCCTGGTCTGAGCGTAATCCCTCCCAGTGGTCACCACGATAGAACCTTGCTTCAAGCCGCCATTGTTCTTCCATCGACTGCCGGTTCTCTTTGAACACCTGATAGTCGCTATCGACCATTGCATATATCCTTTGCTGCTCTGGTGTATTGATGGGTTCCTTCTCAGGCTTAGTGTCTGCATTGCCCATCACACCCGCTAGTATTTCTTTGCCCTTGTCCAGTAATGTCATGTGTCACCTCCTACTGTAGTTCATCCGTTTCTTCCTCGTAATGCACATCATCAGCCCAACTCTTAGGCTTATGCTTAGGGCCTTCCGGCTCTTCCCTTGCTGACTTGTCTAGCTGCTTATACTCCCGGTAGTCTTTTGCCATGAGCTTGTTGGTTAAGCGATCTATGACACGCATCTGATAGCCACTGAAGATCAGCAACATACCGATCACTAGCAATAATGGAACGGTTACCATTCTCCCCACCCCGATATCTTTATACTGGATTCGTCATCATCGTCTTCATCAAAGTTCCTGGGTTTCTTCTCGTCCGGCATCGCTGACCATGGACGTTCATTTCCACTGTTTTGCGGTCGGCTCATACACCAGTACCGCAGCGCATCAGGCACGTGATCCAAAGGGTGGGCTGCAACATCCTCCACCATCTTGTCATCGTGTACCATTGACGGTATCGCCTCGATGGCCTTCACGCATGTGCTGAATATCTTCAGGTTCGCATGCTTGTACATATTGCCCGTTACGTGATCCAATGTATCTGAGGGATGCAGCCACTCTCTCAGGCGCTTCCAGCCGTTCACACGTTCTTTCTTCGCTTGTATCAACGGTACGCCCATATTTCCAAATATCTCAGCTGGTGTGACGTTCTCTGTCTTGGCCCTGTTCCAGAAGCTTGTATCTGCTACGCTGTATTCGTATTCCTCCGCGCCACTGTTCAAACGAACCATTTCCACTTGCTCACTGGTCAGAAGCTTGCTCTTCACAAACTCGCGGTAAAGGTAAGCCGTACCCTTTGGATCAAGCGCCACCCATAGGCACACAAACGGGTCATTGTATCCCTCGTCCATTGCCCTGTACCGTTTCCAGTCCCTAGGAATGTCAAAAGGCTCTACGACGTGTAGAGCCCTGCTGAATTCACTGAAGTATTGACCGGCGAATGTGTCCCAGTCCCCATCAAGCAGCTGTTTACGCTCCTGTTCGGGTAGTTGCATCAATCTCACAATGTAATTCGGATCATTTTGCAGTAGCGCCGGGTTATCCTGCACCTTGGCTGGTATGAAGATACGCCTCGATATGATCGGCGCGCCTGTGTCCGGGTGGTACAATAGACCGCCCTCATCGTCTCTTTCATGGATATGGTGTACTTTCTCCCACTCTCCAATGTCGATGAAACGCTTCTTAACCCACGCATGTCCTACGCTGCCTGGGTTCGTTGTGCTTTTAATGTACCTTGGGTACGGTGTAGATCCCCGTAACCGGGAGAGCATGAATGTATACCAGCCTTCTTCAAAGTGGGTGACCTCTTCCCAGCGGATTACGTCATACTCAGCACCGGCATAGTTTGCTTTGTGCATGTCGCTGTCAAAGTAGGCCAGTTCAATCACTGAGTCGTTGATGAAGATCCACTCATGTTTGGACTGGTTGTACTTGCCCAGCTCCTTAGGGTAAGCCACAATCGTTCTGGCAATGATGGAGCGTTGTAAGTCCGGGAAAGTCCGTCTGAAGATGATCTGCCGGCTGCCAGGATACTCCAAGGCATATTGTAGCGCGTCCCATATCGTAGCTTCGGACTTTCCCCCACCAGCAGCGCCGCCGTATAAGAGTTCATCAATATCATTCGTCTGGTGGTAAAGTATCTGTCTGGGCTGCGGCTCATACGGTATGACTACTTTTGTCATGATTCCACCTTTTTCATATTGGAACTGAAAATAACCTGAAGTGCACCGCCACCTTCACCAGTTACCTCAACCTTATCTTTGAACATGCCATAATGCTTAGCAACACTATCAAGTGCTCCCTTGGCTACAGCTGGATCAACGTCCTCGTTTTTCTCGATGATCTTTTTGTACTTTTCTAGCACCCATTGGACACTCATGCCCGATTCTCGCTGCATTGTGTCCGTTCTTTGTCCGATTTCGGACTGAATGTCCACATTTGTCAACAAACGACTTGCGGCCCGTCTTGCGGCCTCTTCAGTACATTGGTACCCAGCACGCAGATAAGCTGCTGAGCCGTTCATATCCTTCATGTACTCGTTAACGAAGTTTTTCTGCTTATCCGTCAATGCCATTGTGTTCACCTCCCTCTAATCACTTATTTACGATATAACCCCCGTAATTTCGGAGACTCATTATTCACGTAACAACGTAATTGCGTAATAACGAGCTGTTCTTATGCCCCTTCTTGTATTTCTTGACCGGGATTTCAGCCCCGACCTGTGTATCTTGCACTTCCTTTTCCTCTTTTCTGTGCAACATTCGTATGTTTCTGGCTGAGGATATCTATTATCCATCTATCTCACCACCTCTATAAAGATATATATCATTACCATTAATACCAATGCTAGGTAACGTTCTGAATACCTCAATCTGATCCGGCCTCGCTTCGCTTAGTATTTCGGTCGTCTCGATGCAGAGATAAAAACAAAAAAGGCAACGACGACATGTCGTTACCTCTTGTTCGCTCGGGCCATCGGGTATGTGGTCCGAACATATATGCAGATCCACACCACCACTAGGGGTGAGTCTTTCCCTTTCGCGGTGTGTGGTTGTTGCTGAATGTTTTATACACTCAGGCTCTGAGCGTAACAGCATCGGTTGCTAATGGGACTGTAGGGCGGTGCACTCCCGTTTAGGGCAAACCCTGCGGCGTAGGTCGATGCTTTTTCTATGGTTACGACAGAGCCTCAATGTATAAAAGGTAGCGCCAGCGCCGAGTAATGAGATTGTCCAGTGAGGGAGTGTTGGGGAATCGGCGACAGGGGCAGTCCGCGCGTCACTGGTCGCCAATTCCTCATGAAACCATTATATCACGATGCTTTTGCACTTTGTGTTACCTGTTTGTTACCTGTTTCACTCATGTGTCTTCTCAGGTATCCCTCGCTGTATCCGAGTTCAGCAGCTATTACCTTGTAAGACTTACCTTCCATGCGTTTGCACTGTATTACATTCGCCAGCCCGGTAAACTTCACCATTTCGGCTTCCATATCATTTTTGATCTTTTGCAGACGGTCTGTCTCGGCCTGGGCTTTTTCCAACTCACTGACTGCTGCCAAGTATTTCTCTAGCCCTTTATCCAGAGGAATATGCACGTAGTCGCCAGAGGATGACATCTTGCCTGAGAACAGAACGTCATGAGCCAGTTCCACCCGCCGCCTGATCTCCATTTCATGGATCTGCACGATCCGCAGCTCACTGCATATGTCGTTGTATGACTCCTTCCAGTTCATGGTTATCCCCCCTATAGATAATATGAATTACTCCTTAATCACTTCCCACATACTTCCCGGCTCCCACCTTCTCAATCCATCTTGCATGATCAATATGCGGTAGCCTACTCCGAATCCGGGTACAATATTAAACTGGACCTCCATCACTATTGCGATATCCCTGTGATCCCGTTTGTTACGTACCTTATCGCCTTTTTTAAGAGGAGAAGAAGCAGCCATTTAGGCCGCCTCTCCATTTGTTGCTACAAATACGGCATTCATCAACTTTTCTACCTTCAACTCGACTTCCTGGAGTCTTTCTTCAACACTCTTTCCTGCCACTTCGCTACTAGCGTCTGTTTGATCCAGTCCACTGGTTGCGCTGTCCTCTTCACGAAAGGCCGGCGCCGTGTAGGTTACCTCGTCTGAGGAAGTATCGTGTGTATGATCGTCCACAACTTCTTCCGGCCCATTTGCCGCCAGGTATTCGGTTCGAAACGGAATTGCCTCTTCGGCAGTTACCTCCGTATACTTTGTGTCCTTGTATAAAGAGTAATCTTCGAATGATTCATCCGTGTCCGCAAACTTTGCTGTGAATTTCTCGTTACGTTTACCGATGTACTCTACGTCATAAATAACTCTTTTTTCTTTCTTCGCTACTTCTGCTCCATCAAGATTTGTCCGTGTTGGTGTTTTTGGTGCAGTCGCAGCAGTTAATTTATCTGTGAGCTCATCGATTGTCTTCTTCGCTTCCAGCAACTCATTATAAGCATTGTCTCGCTTCGCTGCATGGTCTTCTGCTTGCAATTGCGATTCGTACAGTGCTGCTTTTAATGCGGCGATTTCCGTATCTTTAGCCTCAATAACTTCATTCAGCCGTTGTGTCTCCGCTTCTGAAGTTTCGCTAAGCTTGTTATACCCATCTTCAACATCTTGCTTTTCCTGAATCAACTGTTTAAATGCAGGGATAATTACCGATCTTACAGACACGTGGTCAGCGATAGTGGAGAAGTATGCACCAAGAGGAACTCCAAACAGCGAAATTTCTTCTTCTCCGCGGGCAATTACTGGATCGACAACTGGTTGTTGTGCGTATTTCTCAGCCTGTTGTTCAACCTCTAATTCTTGTTGCAGATCCTCGATGCGTTTTTCAAGCTCGGCAACTTTTTGTTCATTCTTAACGCCATCACGCTGATTTTCTGCATCAAGTTCATACTGTAACTGCTCGATTTGCGCTTGCAATTCCGATATTTCCACGAATATCCCTCATTTCGTTCATATTCTTGACTATTACCTATATTATACACTATTTAATGTTGTTATTGTACTATTATCTTTGTTTTACTTGCGTTTTCTCACTGTTTAATCATGCCGTTTTGCGATTGATCAACCGTCTTTCCGCGAACTTATAATCGTCCGTTTTAAAGCCTATAGGAGGCTCATACAGCGCTCTTAGGTTACGCTGATGTATTTGCTTGTCCAACGTGATGATCGTGCCTCCACGGGTTCCGTACTCGCTGATGAGCTCATAAGATTCGCCTAGGTTGATCCATGCTGCTATCATGCGCTGACCTCCTTGATATAAAGATCTGGATGAAGGTTCATGAACAGTTTCCTTTTCAGCAAGTAAACGGGAGTCTTAACTCCTTTCACATCCTCAATCTCCTGGTGGCCGTCTGCATACGTTACAAGGAAGTCTGCCCTATACGTGATAGCTTGTACGCGCTTGCCTGTGGCCTTGTGCTTGAATCCGGGCATTAATACGTATGATGGCTGCAAAACTACCTCTGTGACCTCTCCAGCGCGTTGTAGGAGCATTAGCTCACGGTACCTTGTAGCCTCTGCTTTACTGTCGAAGGTGATGCCACTAACTTGCGTCTTTTTCGCTCCGTACTTGCTTCGCATCCTTTTTCCCGCCTTTCTTACCGCTCATGTAGTGACTTTTATTCCGTGGCGCTGGGTTAAGTGGTCCGTACTTCGCCCAATCCCCTGCGGTCATTTGGCGAGTGATGCATTCGCTGTGTACGGTTGCCCGGTTCGGCGGTGGGAAACTGGATGTTACCGGCATAGGGGTGATACGGCGGTGTTTCTTTTGGGCGCTACTCATTGTTTATTACCTCCATTCTCTTCACCATTCGCTTAAGGTTATCGTTTGTTGATTCCATTTGCGCTTGCATCACAGACAACATATTTGCCATTTTGTTTATATCTTCTTGGTAGGTATTGGTGTCTGGCTGTACTGGTGTGGGGTAAAAATGGCCTGAACTCACATAACTCACAACATCGTTAAATGCTTCTGCTTTTCCTTTGAATAAGGATGGACTAAGTGTCTGTGCAGCATTTGCATAAGCTTCATCTTCTCTGATTTTCAGCCATTCCAGTAGCTTTTCGCTGTCTATTAGTTTAGACATTGTCTGTTTCCTCCCCCAACTTCTTTTTCACAAAACCGCAGATTGTCTCGATTGCATATGCTTCATAATCGAATTTCACGCTTTTCAGTTCATCATGAGTTACGATGTACGTGGCACCCAGCTTAGACCTTTCGTTGAAATACACCTCAAGTCTGATCTCATACCCTTCTTGTCTATGCGCATGTACTTCTAACAGTCTTCCTTTTTCGTCTGGATGCTTCGGTAGTAACTCATATGTTTTCTTCAACTCATTGATCATGTGGGTTGTTCCTTTCTTTATGGGGAGCCAGATCCTATACGGCCTCCGGCTCCGCCTGAGTATTTCGGTCGATACGATGGCCTGACGGCCCTATTGCATCAAACTACTGTCATCCCAGCGTTACCTACGATAGTCCATAAGCCATCCGGGTAAACATCCAGCCAGTCACCCAGTCCAGTGATGTTATTCTCGACAGCAAGCCCCCTTACACCAGCCTTATTCCTAGTTTTAATAACCAGCGCCATCTCTCCAGTTTCCTCGTCCTTCAAAACATCATGTTCCTGGATAAGCTTGCCTGCTGTGTCGTGTCTTGGTTCAACGATTCTGCTCATTCTGTGGTCACCTTCCCGTTCTCGTCGTATATATCAAATAACTCATTTGTTGCCTTGAGTGTGAATTCCCGAAGCTTAAGGATTCGCTTAAGTTCTTTGCACTGGTACACCTTCATGCCTTGATAACGTCCATCAATCCCACTAAAGCTGGCACGGTAGAACCGGGAGAGGTCACGGGCCTTGTAGATGGCCTGGTCCTCGCTCATGAACTTCCTCTCGGGAATGGTGGTCCCATCGGTTTTAGCTATCTCCGGGATTGTATGCTCTTCCGGTTCCTTGCGTAAGTAGTACATATCCTCTTCTCCCCCTTAATCTATTCCATAAGTTCTTGTGCGTACTGAAGTTGCTCTTGCGTGATCTCCACATTCACTGGCTCGTAATGTTCGCACACTGCACCAAAATCCAGCGAGATAAACGGATCTGGCCCCCACTTCTCAGTAAGCACACGTTTCAACTCAGCATGCCATTTCTTGTGTTCCTCAAAATCCGCGGTTGTCGGAGCGATCTTGTCTTTGCGAATAATCATGTAGCCGTTCTGGATATTGTCCAAAGTAACGTCCAGGTTTTCATCGTCCCAATCCCCAACATCAGCGTTTGCTGCAAGGTATCTTTCCGCATTCGTCTTGTTGCGCATCACCATTACTGTAAATTTATCCATTCCTCTTCTCCCCCTTATACCTCTAGTAGTTCTGGATTCTCGTAGATGTTGCCGATGATTTCAATAAATTCTAGAGATGGATACAACATAGACAAGCCATTGAACATTCCGGTTTCTTGCAGTTTGAATCCATCGTTGTGAAAAACTACTTTTCTGATGGCTAAGTTATGTGTTTCGTGAAACTCACGATGCACAATATCCCCTTCGTAGATCTCCCGGCCGTTCTTGTCCTTTAATCCGGTGTATTGCATGACTTCAACTTCTCCCCATTTCCACAAGAACCGGTCGCAGTCAGTGATATGAAATGGATTGATGCTAATACAATTCTCCATTACTTTTCTTTTCGGGTCCCACGCCCGGAACTTAATCTCTCTGCTCATCGTGTATCGTCTCCTTTGATTGGGGTCTCAGCCCCCTTATAAGTTAAGCCCTATACGGCCTCCGCTAAGCTAAGCTGATTCGGTCGCTACGGAGTCCTAACGGCCGTTATGAGAATAGCTCTGATAAGATCCAATCATTGTTTTGCTTTTGCTGCTGATAATATTCCGTCTCTTTGCCCTTTTCCGTAAGTAGGTATCCCCAATACGGCGGGTATACTTCTTCTTCATCCGGGATACTAAAGCACTTTAATTCGACCATTCCTTTATCCCGGAGAATATGGACTTGCTTGCGGGTTTGATATTTGCTTGCTTTCAATAACCTCGATAGGTTCGCAATATTGATAGCTCCGCCGATTGGGTTCCAACTCAGTGCCAGATCAACAAATTTCGCATATACAGTTTCTTCAGTGACTATCTCTTCCCTTGTGAGTGTCATTGGGCTTCCTCCCCTACCGGTTCATATGTTGCTGTGAAAATATCTGACTTGCATGGGTAAATATCGCCATTCACGCCGCGAATGATGTAATCTCCTGGACTCGCTTGCTTTACTCCTTCCAGTGTTCTTATCTGCATAAACGTCCCTCGTTCTTCGGTATAAAACCAAACATCACCTGACTTTATCTTTTCAATAACCCATTCCGGGTCTTCTGTTTGATCTGGTCCACCGGTCCATATAAATGCCTCGATTACTACTGGTTTTTTACGAAATTTCATGTTTGTTCCTCCCTTAGTGGGAGAGGAGGGATACTCCTACTCCCGATCTGTTTCGGCCCCCGGCTAAAGCCTGGGTTTATTCCGCCGGATGGTGGCCTATCGGCCTAGTGCATCATCTATCGCTTTTATCGCAGCCATGATTGGGTAGATCTGCCAAGGAACTACGGCATTACCTAGGCCCTTCAGGCGGCCTACCCGGTTCTTTACACCGGTTGCTACTCTTGGTGGCTCCCAGTCATATTGTTCTGCTCCTTGTCCTGCGGGCCATCTATGTCCGTCCAGCCTTCCGGAAAACCCATCAAGCACTCTAACCAAGTCGGATTCAATTGACCAGTCTGCGTCCCCTGAATGTTCACAGTTGCATGCAAGTCTGGCGTTCTCCTCTCCCGTTCTGAGGGACAATCCCCTCTTAAACTGGATTTTGGTGTTGGCCACATCTTCTGATGATGAACTGCTCCTGGCAAAGCGAAATTCCCTTTGCTGTCTCGCTGGTTTGGTCCGCCTTTTTCCCCATCGCTCGCCTTCGGAGTTGGCCACAACGAAGATGCGATCTCTGCGTTGTGGGGCACCGACGGCCGCAGCTGGAATAACAAATGATTGTGCTGTGTAGTTCGCGTCTGCCAAGTCAGCAAGCACATCGTCGAGCCCCAAAGTGATGTGTCCAGCAACATTCTCGCCAATGAACCAACGGGGCCGGATTTCATGTATAAGTTCGATAACAAATGGCCAGAGGTGACGGTCATCTTCTTTGCCTTTTCGTTTCCCGGCGTTACTAAAAGGCTGGCAAGGATATCCGGCGGAAATAATGTCAATTGTTCTCCCATCTCCAATGATTCCATCTTCAATCAACCTCGCTTTTGTCAGTGTCTTCACATCATCGTATATGGGGATGCCAGGGAAGTTCTTTTGCAATACCTTCACTGGATATGGCTCTCTTTCACAAAACGCCACTGTCTGCATGCCAGCCCAGTGAGCTGCTAAATCAATGCCGCCGATTCCACTGAACAGGCTTAAGTGATTCATGTCTCCCCCTGTAGCGTGATATATGCCGCCTCTGCCCTCTCTCTGAGCGTGGGGTTCGCTAACTGTCCGGCTTCTTCTATGCTGATCCTTGCTCCTGCGTTCCATCCTTGTACTTCAGCAATGTTTCTCATAAACTCAATTGGGTTCTTGCTGTATGCTGCTGTCTGTACCTCTAGAGAGGCAGCAGGGTCAGTGCAGGGGCTGAAGAATTTCAATCCCTTAACTGCGGATGGATCTTCATACCTCACAACAAGCTCATGGCTGACACTAAATTCCTCAGCGTATATTTTGTATCCGCATAATTTAGCAAGTGCCACATCTATCTGTTTGTTGGTCATTGTCTGTACCTGTGTCATGGCTGTGTCTCCCCTTCCTCGCCTTCCCACTCAAAAGAATTACTTCGCCATATATTTCGGTCATCAGTCATTTCTTCAAGTTCCGACTCCAGCCAGGCTATGGTCTGCCTCGCTTCAAACAGTTCTAAACCCTTTTCCCTCGCTATATCGTCGGCTGCCTGCTGCGCGTTTTCTCGGCTTAATTCCAGTTTTTCAATGTACAACTGCTTTCGGGCTATGGTCTGTTGTGCCTCAGTTAACAATCTGCCGTTTCTGACATTCTCGGCGCTTTCTCTGAAATACTCTTCCTTATACGCCTCTTTCTGTTGTTGTGCCTCTTCTAGAGCAGCCAGCAGATCTATAATTGCTTCTTTTCCTGACAAAATATATTTTCTGTCTGTAATTCTTGCGCCTTGTAATGCAAACAAGAATTCTCCACGACTCATAACTACTTGCTCATGTTTGTCAAAGACCCATTCTCCTCCTGATACTGCAGAAACCATTTGTTTGATCTCTTCTATCCGTTCTGGTGTCATCTATATCTCTCCTTCGTTGTTAGAGGATGTATTAAGGGCTTTACGGGCGATATCTCCGTTATCTCTTTCCACGAATGTCAGAGGACTTCTACCGTCTGTAAAATAGTTATCTTCATCTGCGTAGAACGCTAGAGCTTTGTCCTTTTCTTCTAGGAAAGATAGGAGGTGAACTGCGTCTTCTTTGCTGATTACGATTGTTTGTTCATTGTGCTGGTTCGCCATCGAAATTCTTTTGTATATCTTCTCTGTTAGTTTATTCATGGGAACCCCCATACCCTTTACGGCCTTCACTTCGTTGAGTGGATTCGGTCGATTCGTAGATATTACCTAGAACCGTATACTTCTTATCTTGGTACAATGGTTCTGAAAGGTTCTTTGTAAACCTATCTGGCGTGTCGCTGGCTTTTCCACTGCCAGTGAAATATGAATCATACGAATAGTTTTCATCAGTTTTAACAATCAAGCATCTGATTTTCTTTGTGCTGATTCCCACTGCGTATATTCCCATCTCTACAACTCCTGTAACTTCTTTATCTCCGTATACAGAATAATCGTTGTAGGATCGTCCTTGTCTTACTCTCCGTGTTCCTGTCTGCACATTCATGGTGTGTTTTACGATATCCCCATCTTTAACATCCGCGCCCAACTTTACCTCTTCCATTCCCTTCACCCTCTCACCTTCTATAAGCCCCGTAGAGTGCTCCTATTTTAGATACTACCAAATACCTGTAGATACGTTTATAACGTCTGTGTGGGGCTTGTATTAGCTGTGCGCGCTACTTTCGTTCCTCTTGGTGGATCTTACCCGACAAGCAACTCTGGCACACCTTAACTTTCAATCCGGCAGCCCCCATAGTTGCAGGTCTTTTTCCTTCCCATCCGCATCCTTCTTTCTCACAAACCCATACCTTCATCCCTGTTCCCTCCCTTGTCCCATATCCAAAATGTATCGTTGTCCACCGATCAGCAGCACCGTTGGCAGATTCACCTTCGCGTTGTACCGTTTCACCTCAGCCAGTACTTCGATCCGTTGCCCTATTTTTAGATCCAGCTCTTTTAGCTCTTTCACGTGCTTCACGCTCCTTTATGATCTGTTCCATCATTTCATCCAGGCGCTGCTTGATATATTCCTCGCGGTATTCCTTGGTTACTCCGATCGTTGTGGCTTCCCGGCGCATCATGGTGAGAAGCATGTCCTGCGTTTCCAGGTTCTCTTTCAGCAGCCATCGGAAGGATTCAAACGTCTTTGGCGTCTCGCTGCTGTTCTTTTTGTTCTGCCGGTATTCTGTGGTTAGTTTTGGAGTTGGCATGTGTTCACTCCTTTTCTCGCGCATATAGTGGCTTTGTAAACTCCGTTAACCACCTAAGCCGATTCGCTTTCTATCACAAATACATGACTTATGGATTCTTCGTACTCATTCATCCCCCATTTAACTTGCTGCGTGGTAAGCATGGGGAACATTTTCCGTAACTCCTCGTACTTCAGTGTCCTTCCATACTCGTTTAAGTGGTTTACCATCGCCGCATACACTGACAAATATGTTGGACGGGAGTCATATTGTACGGTTTCAGGTGCATATGACAGTGAATCACTGATCTTGTTGTATTTCTCAACTGCCTTACCACGCCTTGCATCATCAGGTCCAATAGCTTCGATGAATTGAGCGCCTTTCACTAATTGCGCAAGCTTTTTTTCTCGTAGCAGTTCAATCATGTTTCCAATCCGGGTAGACACGTCCTCGCCTAGAAGCAATTCCCGGTATTCGTCCTCCATCAGCACCCCACTTTTCAAGGCTGACTTAGCTAACCGGTTGAACACTTCATCCCAGCTCATAAAACCTCCTTATCGGTAATCACTTATTTTTTGAGTCACTTTATCAAATCTCAGGTTTGCCCTGCCAATCTCACCATTTCGGTGCTTTACAATGTCCATTTCTACCAGCCCAGGAAATTTAGTATCTGAGTTGTAATATTCATCACGGTAAGCCAGCATAATTACATCTGCAGACGTTTCTATTCCTGTGCTCCCGGCAAGGTCACTTATCTTTGGCCTTTTGTCCTCCCGGGAAGCAATCGCCCGTGATACTTGCGAAAGACCCATAACGTGGCAATCATCATCAAGTGCTGATTTTCTGAGCTTCCGGCATATCCTTGCAATCGCGCTGCCGCCGTTGTCGTTCGTCTCTCCGGTTTCCCCTACATCCTGGATGTAATCGACCACTACAAAATCTAACCCTTGTTTGCGCTTCAGGTATTTGATCTTGTCGCATATCTGGTCTGCAGTTAGCCCGCGGGTATCGTCAATGTACAAGCTTTTTAACTGATCCTTGAAGTTCGGGATTTTCTGATACTGCTCTTTGTAAAGTCGGCCCATCTTCAAATCTCTGCTGTTCACCTGCATGAGGTTCGCCATCATCCGGTTATAAAGGTCGCGCTTAGACATTTCGAGAGAGAACATCGCACATTTGTATTTCGCTGCATTCATTCGCAGTAGCATTTCTATGACGATTGCCGTCTTCCCCATGCTGGTGTAACCGCCCAATACACTGAAGTGCTGCCGGTGCAGACCAGTTAAGATATTGTCGATGGACGATAGCCCCGTGAGCATTCCGAATGCTTTGCTGGGATCCTCGGCAATTTCCATGATGTACTGGAACCACTTTTCAACATCACCGGCGGTGTCTGAAATGTCCTCGCCATCGGATGTTTGCAAGTACATGATGTCCTTTTGTGCCTCTCGCAAGATATCATCTGCATCCATGGTTCCAAGCTTGGACATCATTTCCGTTCCAATCACGTACAGGTCCCGTTTAATCCGTGTGCGCTTCATTTCTTTAATCAGTGATGGCAGCCGGGCTTCGTTGAAAAATGTTTCCTTGAGCATCTTCACATCTTCCAGCCGTTCTACCGGACACTCTCTTGACCGGATCACTCCGGCGAAGGTCAGACCTTCTGATTCATCTACATTCCGCATCACACGGTACAGCCACTCGTAATCCAAGAATAATTCCGGTTTTAAAAGTGGCAAGCACTCTCTGAATAAATCTGGTTCGTTTAGAAATATGCCCAGTGTTTCCTCATGCGCTTCTAGGGTCCGTGCCCATTCGTTTTTCATATTCAGCCTCCAAATACGGATCAATAGGTGTTGGTTCTACAAGTGTCGGCATCGGAGATATGACTTTAGGTCTTAAAGCCTTACTCCATTCCTCATTCCATGCTTCTTGATTCACAAATGTCGATCCATCCTTAAATGATCTGTCTTTTGTTTTGCATGCTTCTGTGTACTCTTGAGTACCTTTGATGATTTGGCCTATGGTGATCTTCCCTTTTGCTATCTTTGGATAAACAGTGCTTGTCCATTTTTTCTTTGCTGATTGCTTACCAACTTTTTGAGGATACACTTCCCAAAATTGTTCAAACGTTCTGTCGCATTCTTCAGAATCGACAATATCTTTTATAGTTCTGTTAGGTACGGTACTGTTACCACCGCCGTCCCGTGTCTCTTCCTGCGCTTGTCCCGCGGGACACTCCTGTGACTTCCTTCGGTACTCCCTTTTCCTGTCCGTCTCCTTTTTTCTACGATCAAGAAGCCGCCCAATGTAATCATGCCAGTCGTGTATAAATAACTGTCCGGCAACTTCATCAACAAATCCAGTTTCGTGCAGTGCTTGCAATAGTTCTGCAGCGTCTCCACTCCACATCATTTCATCAGCAATGTCTTCTGGTTCTAATACGCTAAGGTTACCGTCTGGTAAATTGTCCATCGCCCACCACCACAACAAGTGAAGGTGACCAATCGTTGCAGGTATATCTATTTTCAACTTTCTTGCAAGTCGTTTAGTTTTAATGTGCCGTCCTAATCCTTGATGACTTTCGATCCAGGCCATTTCTTACACCGCCGTTCGTTCCGGCGTGAAAATCTTCTTATCAGCTTTTTCCTCGATAGCCCCCAGAATGAACTCCTGCATTGAAATCCCTTTTTCAACACAATACAGTTTCAGTTCCTTATGGAGTTCTTCGGAAAGTCGCAGAGGATAAGATTTCGATTTCATGACTTCAACCTCCCTTTATTCTTTGAGTTAAATATATCACTATACCGTTAATAAATCAACGATAACGTTAAACTTTAGCTTATACCGTTTACTTATAAGTGGTTATGATTATGATAGGTATAGGTGATAAGTGATGATAAAAAGCAATCTTGCTATGCTTATGGCGGAAAAAAAGATCCGCAGTATCAACAAATTGTCGAAAGAAACGGGTGTGAGCGGTCCAGCGCTGGCACGAATTTATGACGGCACGAATGTACGTATCGACTACTCCACCATTGAAGCGCTCTGCCGTTTCTTCGACTGTAAAATCGGTGACCTTATAGAATATATTCCAGACTAAGCACTCTTTAACTGCTGCAACTCAATACAAAGCGATGCAATCTTGTCTTTCGAAAACTGGATCATATGCTCGTTGTGCTGCTGTCCTCCGTAGTCGCCGTACTTGATCGATTCCGCTAAGGCTAAGGTATAGACGGCTACGGAATCCTCCCATACGCCAATTTCAGCGGTGATGAGTTCTTTTCGTGTCATGTGCTCACCACCCCGAATAAATCAACTTGTCCCTCATAGTCCTCTGCATCAACGATGTACTTGCGCTCCAGCCATCCTGCCGGGGCGTTTTTGCCGTAGTTAAAGAATTGCTGCTGCACCGGCGCGCCTGGGATCCTGTCGGGATTCGCTGCGGCTGCTGTCTCGGTCCATACCCAGAAGGTTCTTGCGGTCACACGTGGGCCACTGGTCATGCGCTCACTCCTTTCTTCTGCTTCCTCCGCGCCCGGACTTCTCCGTCCAGCGCATCAGCAAGCTTTCGCAACTTTTTGCCTGTCGCACACTTGGTATTGCAATGTTTCTGCAGCCGGTTATAGGATGGGTGCGCCCATTTGTTGTTTACTTTCTTCGGGCACACCTTGCATACCGATAGGAGCTTGTCCATGTCTTGCAGTGCGTCTTTGCGGTTCATGCTTCCTCCTTGTACTGAATCCGATCAAGTTCATCGAACCAGAAGTTTTCACCGTATTTTTCACGCTGCAGCTCAATGTATTTGTTCAGTACTGAGTTTTTCTCGTGAATCATATTGTGGCAGTAGTTGCAGACGCGAAGCCCGTTTTCTTTAACGCCCCGGCCGGATCTGCTCCGGGGCATGATGTGGTGTGTTTGAGTACCACGGCTGACATTGCAAACCTGGCACAGGCCGTTGGATTCTTTCTTGAGCTGTTCGACAACGCTATGAGGGAATTCTGCTCGTTTGGCACGGGATGGCGTTTTCTGGTGGTGGTCAAGGATGTGCTTTCGCCACTCTGCTACCGGCTTCTTTAGCTTCTTTCGCATGGTCACACCTCACATCGCGTTTAGTTTGTTGATGAACACGCTGGCTTCAGACTTCGTCAACTCCTTGATGCTCTCCCGGCCAGGGATGGCTGAAATCATTGTTCTGAAATCATCCTCAGAGATTCCCTTGTCACTTTTGATCTTGTGGCAGTACTTAATCTGAGCCACACTGATAAGTGCTGCTGTCCCCGATGAAATGGACGGTGTGTTTGTTCCACTCGCCTGTCTTGGAGTGCTTGGCGGGGCTGCAGGAGCCTGTGCTGGTGTACTGGCATGTGTTGCTTTCTCTCCGTCATCGTCCTCACCGGTGTTAAGCGACAACATGGCAGATAAGCTGTAGCGCCGGGCGTATGTTGTGCAGCTGCCGATTCCTTGCGGATCGTTCTTCACGGGCTTCATGGTCAACGGTTCGGACTCTATAAACTCTCCAGATTCATGCACCAGCATCGTACGCAGCGTGTAGTGCTCACCGTCACCTCCAGGGAACTGCATGATCACCAGTCCATGCTTAGCCAACAACGGCCGGACCTCGTCAATAATGGTGTCCAAGGTGGCGTATTCGTTTTTGAAATGAGGGTTTTTTGCATCTTTTTCGATGATTTTTACCTCAAGATTGAACGCAACCAGCGCTTTTGCAATGTTTACAATGCTTTCGCTCTTATTGCACATTTCTATCACCGCACTCTCTGATTATTTGACTTGTCCGTCTTCGATTTGGATACCTACTTTACCGCTATCGTCAACAATCTCGATCCACACTTGATAATCCTGGTCCTGAGCCATTTGTTGAATGAGCGCAAGATTGTCAGAGTCCAACAAGCTACCGTCAATAATGCGGATCACGCGCAACTGCGGATTAAGAGCCATAGCCATAGCCATAGAAACTTTCAAGCGCTCGGCGGCAGAACATTGTTTGAACGGGATTCCATTGAAGGTGATTCCGTCTTCATCGAAGCTCAGGCCATCAATCGGGAAGCTAGCAGATTGCAGCGTGTCTATTTTCGTCTGGTCAATATCAGCCATTTGTTTAGTAAGGAATTCAGAGGATTTTTTGCACTCTGCAATTTCGTCCTGTATGCGCAAACGGTTCTTGTGGTGCCGTATTTGTTTATTCAGAGTTTCAATATTCTGAAGCTTTTCTTCCAATGCAGTTGTATCACCGTCAACAAGTTCCTCAACCTCTGCCTTGAGTACTTTTCCGGTTTCACACATTTCTGCATAGGATTCCTTTCTGCTAACAAGCTTCTGCTGCAGTAACAAAAGTTCTGCTTCAATTGATTTTATTTCTTCATGTGATCTTGTGGCTTCTGCGCGGAATCGCTCCAATTCATTACGCCGTGCAGCATTAACTCTATTTTTGTTGTGTATGAAAGTGATCTCAGACAGTACTTCGCTGGCGCTTAACTCTTCAGCCGGAGTATCTTTTTCAGTAAAAGGAATCTCCGACAGCGCACCTTCCAACTTTTTAGCATCGTTGTTGATAAATGTGCGTTCCTCGTACAATCCCTTACGCTCTGCATCAAGCTTGGAGAAATCCACGCCCACAAGCTCCTGCAAGGCTTCCTTCTGCTTTTTAGAGTCAAGGTTAGAGAATGACAAAGGATCGAATGATAAGCGACCTACAAGGTTATCCAGCATTGTCTGAGGCGAGCTGTATTTCGCTCCATCCTTTGCAGTAACTTCAAGAGTCGTCTTGTCTCCCTTCCATTTACGAGTGACCACGATATCGTCCAGATCCACACGAACAACGGCTTGATCTGCTCCATCGCGGATAGGTTTATCTGTACCTTTCAACGCTACCTTCCCTGAAATCGCCGCCCAAATGGAGTCAAGTACTGATGTCTTCCCCTGCGCGTTCTTTCCGCTGATGATTTGAAAGTTTTGATCCGGCTCGATTTCGACAGCTTTCAGACCTTTAAAGTTCTCAGACACTAATTTGATAATTTTCATTTGATATCAATCCCTCTCGATTTGGGTTTATTTGTATTGGTGTTGCGCGTTTTGTTCAATGTAGTCATTCGCCATAGCGACTTGCCGCTGTAAATCCGCGTTCTCTGATTCAAGTTGTTGGATATATTCTTGTAACTGTTCCCAGGATTCAGGCATGTTCCATTCCTCCTAAAGTTGTGATAAAATGGACGTACAATTAATTTTCAAAGCGTCTTTCTAGAGCAGCCTGTGCAAGGGCTGCTTCTTTGCGTCTTTTGGCCTTAATGAAGTTAAGCGCGTATACTACGTAAAGTGGGCCTGTCAGATTCCCTCTCTCCTTCGCCATCTTTGCCATTTCGATGAATACTCTCGGATCCGTTGGTTCTACCATCCTCCTTTCCTCCCTTCGCGTAATGTTCGATTATGTCCAGTACCGTCTTAAGCAGATTCTTTCAGCTCTCTTTCTACATCTTCCCGGAATGCGGTGAGTTCGTTGTATTCGGCAAGTGGCATGATAAAGGTGGGTGTGTATCCTCTGAAGTGTAGTGACAGCAGTAGGCTTTCGTAGTCCGGCGCCGACCAGCAGAAGTGTCTACCACACTTGGTATCAACAATGTATTCTTTTGTCTCAGCTTGCATCGTCAAACCCTCCGATCTCTCTCACGAACGGCTTGATGCTGCTCGTCATGGCCTCTTCCATGCAACTCTTGCAATGTGGCTGAAGAATGTCGTATACCTCATACTCGGCTTCAGCGCCGCAGCCGCAAGTTGGTGTGAAGATGCGTATTTGCTTGGGCTTGTCCGGTTTGCGGAATGGAATAACCAAGGTGAATTTTGGTAGGTCCTCGCGTCTTTTAGCCACTCTTATTCTCTCCCTTCAGTTTGGCTTGCTCGACTTGCTGTTTGATCTTCAGCAACAGCGCCGGTGATAAGTTGTTCACGTTGGGCTGTACCTGTTGTCCAGGCTGCATGTAGATGACGTTCATGGCGCGCCTCCTTGTAAAAATATTCCTTTATAGCAGGATGTTGTCGGTGTAATATGGAATGAGTGTGGTTTATTTTGAATTCTGATTCACGAACATTTCTAACAACTTGAAATACATTGAGTAAGATTTACCTAACATCTTTGCGTGAGTGACTGGTTTCCCTGATTCATATTTCCTTAACTTGCTTTCTGAAACTCCAATGTTTTCAGCGAGATCAGACAGGGAGATTGTCCACTTTTCTCTAAGTTCTTTAGCTGCTAATCCTTGAGTTTCCCAATATGACTTGTTATCTCTCATGTACTTGATTCGTGATGGTTCACAATCAAAGTGGTAAGCTACTGTTCCATCACTGCTAATTTCAAGTGAATTCCTGTCTGTTTTCTTAACAACTAAGTAGCAGGTTGGGCATACTCCTAAGATGTTGCTTTCATCCATGTTAGATAGCCTCCTCTTTTTTCTTTGGATACCATCCAGCGATAACTTTTAGGGCCTGTTCAAAATCTGAACGCTTGATTTCGTTATAGCTCGGAACATTAAAATGGTCATTGACTGCGGTGTATATGCTTTTGAAGTGTGGATGCTCGTATCCTTCGCGGTTAAGTTCACCTTGTCTCCGGCGTACAGCTTGTTGAATTTCGGACCGTTGCGTCTTGGTCAGAACAACTTCTCCATCTACTACTAATGAAAGGTGAGATACTTGTTGGCGTAATTTTTCGTTTTCGACTTTCATTTCTTTCATGCTGACTAATGAAGCAATTAAGATGTCTTCTATGGTTTGTGGCACTGGTGATGGGATGTTAGCACGCTGCAATTGTTCGGTTTTATTGAAGTAGTCGTCTACCAACGTCTCGTAAGCTTCCCAGGCCTTATCTGTACCAAGTGACTTGGCGTGTAGCAAAGCTCCCTTTACAGTCCAAAGATACAAGGATGGAGAATGTTTTAACTGGTCGTCAATTTGATGATTAGTCTTAAACTCCTTAAGTTCTTGTCCAGATAAAACAAAATAGTGTTTTCCTGCCGTATATCTGACTTTATTTCTTGTGTAGTTTTGGCTAATTGCTTTTGCGTCTGTTCCATACGACTCTGCCAACTGGCTGCTTGTCAGAACACGATGTTCGTTTCTTTCAATAACTTTTAACTGATTCATAAATAATCACTCCTAAGCTGTTTTATTTTGGTTACTTTTGTAACCATTATTAATAAAAAAAATATCATCGAAATTTAAATCTAAAGTGTCACAGATTTTCTTAGCCATAATAGGGCTTGGGTTTCTATTACCCTTGATGATCTGGCTCATGTAAGGACCGGATATATCAGCAGAAATTGCGAATCCCCGCTGACTAAAACCTTTACTCATCAAGACTCGACGGAATGCTTTAGGGTCTTTAAATTCAATCTTCATAAGGTTTCTCCCTTCTTGGTTACTTTTGTGTGTTTACTTCTGTAACCAAAATATACTACATAGTGATTACTTTTGCAACCACTTTTTTATTTTATGTTTTTATTATGTTTGCAATTGTGTCTATAATATTGAAAGAGGTGGTTACATTTGAATAATGTAGAATTTGGAAAATATCTTCGAGGAAAGAGGAAAGAACGTAAACTCACCATTAGACAACTTGATACTTACTCAGGAGTGTCACACTCATACATTTCTCAAATAGAAAGGGGGAATCGAGGCATACCTTCTCCGGATATTCTTAAAAAGCTTTCAAAGCCATTAGGTGTGGATTATGAAGAGTTAATGGTAAAGGCTGGGCATATCGATTTATTGAAATCAGATTTAGATGGTGATTTAGCAAATATTATTGATGAGAATTTCGTAGATATGGTTAACACCATGATTGAAGAGTTGTTTTCAGGGGAGAAATTAACGGTAGAAGATTATGAAAAAGTTGGTTTATCCGAAGAAGATCCATCATTATATGAATATGTGAAGTCACTTTCTTTCGCTGAAAAAGTCGAATTCATAAAAGATTCCATGATTGATGACGATCACAAATCACTAAATTCATTTCAAAAACAATTCAATTTTATTACAGGTAGAAAAGAAAAAATAATTCTTGATTTATCAGACGATTCAATTGTTGATAAATTACTAATGACATATGAAGGCATGGAATTAACTAATGAAGAAAAACTAGAATTTTTAGCTATAGCCCGAGGAATTTTTTCCGCTCGTCGAGCTTTAAAAGAAAAGAACTAATTTGTCTTTTCAGTTCTTCTGGTAAATCATCAATATTTTGAAAAGTTTTTTTCACATCTATCTTTATTAAGTCATCAGCCATTTCAACATCTCCCAGTAATCACGATGTTTAGTCTATTTTACGGGAACATTAGTTCTTATGCAATGAAAAATATGTAATATTTGTGAGGCTCGACTATGGGTTATAAACCTGGTCGTTGCCTAATCTCAGACCATCTTAATGATCTTAGGGAAAATCAACAATGGCTTAGCGATAAAACAGGAATTAGCAAATCCCAAATATCCGATTACGCGAATAATCGTAGATACATGTCATTGGGAACAGCTAAGACTATAGCTGAAGTTTTAAAGTGCCATATTGATGATCTATATAAGTTCGTCAGAGATTAGGATTGAGCAGCACCGCTGCTCCGACCCGGATCAAAGTACAACAACTCGCGTACTCACGATTACATATTAGTTGTGAATAATATCACCTTCATGTTTTAGCGATTTACTTTATGCAATTAATATACCAGAGTAAAAAAGAAAACGCTGTCGAAAAGTGACGAACGAAAGTACAGTTGACCACCACTATGGGGGTTGACTTTTAAGTTTATACCTGTTTTGAAACGTCTACGTGTGTTCCATCCGTGAAAAATATCGTAGATCCATTATGGTCCTTGGCCTTGATGCTCTCTACTTTGTTTATATTGATGCAAGCCGACTTCCCAGCAAGCTCAAACCCGTACTTTTCGCATACTCTTGCGATATCGGTCAAAGTAGTAATAGCTAAATAAGATCCATGAGAAGTATGGAAAGCTAGTACTTTAGTGGAATTTTTGGTTCTATCCCACAGATCGATATAGTTCACTTCATCTATCAAGTCGATTTCTACAAAATCCGAATCATCCCCGACTCTATTGAGCATTTTCACTGTTAGTAATTTCATGATGTCTCCTTCTACCCGTTACACAGGTAGTTAAATCATACTTTAGTTTGATAAAGTAATCATTGCGCAAAATATTACAGGGTAAATATTCCATACTCAATCCGGGTATGGTCTTTTTATTACCCCTACCCTACAATACAGACAAGGAGTGATATAGATGAAGATAGACGGCACAACCGGCAGTGGTTTACGAGTTGCGATCTATACCCGTGTGAGTACGGACCACCAGGCAGAGGAAGGGTTTTCGATGGAGGTCCAACACGAAAAACTGATGGAATATAT
Organism: Paenibacillus sp. LS-5; assembly: GCF_056121505.1. Lineage (NCBI taxonomy): Bacteria > Bacillati > Bacillota > Bacilli > Caryophanales > Paenibacillaceae > Paenibacillus > Paenibacillus sp. LS-5. Next base: position 57,239 of record NZ_JBWAVA010000017.1, read on the forward strand.
CAACCGTAACAAGCTAACGCTGTTCAAGTTTTATTCCGATCCTGGAGTAAGTGCAAAAAACCTAAATCGACCTGGAATTAAGGAACTGCTGCGGGACTTTGATGACGATCTATTTGACATCATCCTCGTGCATAAACTGGACCGGCTGACACGTAATATCGGGGACCTGCACAATCTCGTCGAAATGATTAATGAAAGAAAAAAGAAATTGATTTCCTATACTGAAGATATTGATACCTCTACTCCTGCCGGCCGCATGTTTGTGTATTTTTTGGGTGTTATTGCTCAGATGTACCGGGAGAACCTGGGAGAAGAAGTTACCAAGGGTATGCGCAAGCGTGTTGAAAAGGGAATGCACAATGTAACCGTTGACCTATATGGTTACACCAGAGACGCGAACGGGGATTTAGTGATAAAGGATGATGAAGCTCAATGGGTAAAATGGGCTTTTGAAAATTATGTGTCAGGAATGGGATCGACACAGTTATCAATCCAACTGAACAACATGGGAGCTATTCGTAATCGCGGGGGACGTTGGGAACAAAGCAATATAATTAAAATGTTAGAAAACAAGCACTACATCGGAAAAGTACACTGTAAATTCAAACGAGATGATGAAACAACAATAAGTGATGGTAAACATGAGCAAATCATATCCGATGAGTTATTTGAAAAGGCCCAGCGCGTACTAGAGCGGCGCAGAGAAGGCCTGATATCCATGAACTCATATGATTATATATTTGGTGGTATCGTGAAATGTGGAGTGTGTGGGGCTTCATATATCGGCAGGTACTCTGTTACTAAAAGCGCAAAAAAAACGATAAATCGACAATATGTTTGTTCAAACAACGTGAAGCATAAGACATGTGACCAAAGTGGTATTTCCGAAATTAAATTAGCAAAGCTATTTTTCAAATCAATCAAACTCATTGGTAAAAACTATACACGAAAAGATATGCCAAAAAAGGAACGTAGTGAATTTGAAGAAATCCAAAAAGCAATTAAGGCCAGCGAAGAACGCCGAGAACGTTGGCAGCTGGCCTATGGTGATGGGAACATGCCTTATGATGATTTCAGCAAGCGCATGCGCACCGAAATGGAACGAATACAGGAGTTGGAAAAAAAGTTGTCCACAATTCCTCAACAGGCTGTAAGTTTTCTTACTCCTGAAGATGCAATTAACCAAATCAATGAATTGCAAAAGAATTGGAACTATCTCGATCAATCAACTAAAAAAGAAGTTGTACAATCATTATTCCAACAGATTGTAATTTTAAAGACTGGTGACTCATGGGAAATAGTCAAAACTATACTATCTTGACTGTACTTACGTAGTAACAAGCCAGCCTGTCATCGGTACGGTCAACCCGCAGCGGATCGCCGCCTGCAAAGATGCGGACAGACTGGAGCTGTCCCGCAGGGAATGGTATGACCTGTACGTCAGCTCACGCGGCGAGAAGCTGCCTTAAGACTTGTATGACTTATCTGCTGACAGCAGTGTTTGCTCCCTTATCTTCATAGAGACTGACCGCCCTGAGGGGTTGGATAATACTCTACCTCTAGCCCTGTACGTCATAATCGACCGCTCTTTAGGCGAATTAATCCCCTGACAAGAGTCGTGCTTTTCGCACGGCTCTTTTTCAGCTCCTCCCCACCACGCTCTCCACCAAACAAAAGCCCCCACTACTTTGTTCTTTATTAAGAACATTTTACGAAAAACAGCGATTTAGACAGCTATAAGCAGATAAATATATGATTTATGGTCTTTATTGCGAACATTCAGACGAAATTAACATTTTTCTTTTGGCCGGCAGACAGTGTATGATTTCCTTACGAAAACGTTCTTAATTAAGAACGAATATAGCGAATAATATCAATAGGAAGTTATGAGAGGGGGGCCCGCCTCTGTACCCCAGATCCGCCAAACGGCGTAAAAGAAAAAACCAAAAGAATGCTCTTCGTATCCTGCAATCCGGAATGGCCATATCCGTTCTTCTGCTGTACACCTCCGGCCAAGTCGGCAGTACTTACGGAGGGTTTAACGGTACTGCAGAGACAGTCAGCACCATTGGTTTTTGTAGTGTGTTCCCGGATTCCATCAAGCAGCTGCTCAATGAATTGGAAGAACATCTCCAGGCTGCTGAAGCTCTAAAAGCAACTTTGAAAGGTTACAGTTCCCCATCCGGCTTAACAGGCCTGTCTGGAATCGAGTCTATGTCTTTGGAAGAACTTGATCTGGCGGAGAACGAAATTTCAAAGCAGGTTACTGATCTTCAATCTGAACGGAGTGCTATCGAGGGGCAGCAGGCCGCCAACCGTGAGATTTGGAACGGGATTCACGCAGAGATCAGCGCTGCTGCTGCAGTTGTGGCACAGATTGGAGGATATATGATCGAGCTCGATCCCAATTGTATGGAAATCAGGGATAAGCAATTTTTTGACGAAATGCAGAACAGCCTTAGTCAAAGCGGCGTGCTCTCCGAATCCTTTACGGCTTCCATAGCGGCAATCCTTCGTTATCTCGAGTCCATCCAGAACCGCAATACTCCATTACCCTTAACGGTTAATGAAGCTGTCTACAACCCATTCAATTCCAGCCTGGAAGAACCGTCAGAGCTCTTTCCAATCCTGACTGCTTTCAACCAGCCAAAGGAAGAGTTATCCATAGAGCTGATGTCTGCCTATGACAAGCTGGAGGCAGAGCTGAACAGTGCAATTGAGACGACAACAGCTAGCATATCAGGACTGGAGCAGCAGCAGCAGTTGATCAGCCAGACCCGCGTCAAGCGGCTTGAAGAGATCGAGAAGGCCCGCCAGGAAGAACTGGATAAGGCCAAGCTGGAGGAAGAATCCAAGGCAGCCCTCGAGAAACAGCAGAAGGAAGACGAAGAGAAGGCCAAAGCGGAAGCCTCTTCCAAACCGGAAGCATCACCTACACCTGAGCCGAAAGCTACTCCTACACCTGAGGCCTCTCCTAAGCCTGAAACCGTTAAGGAACCTGAAGCCAGCGCCACTCCGGCACCTACTGCGGGCGACCAGATTACCCCTTTGGATGGGGATGTGGTAGAGATACCTTCCGAACAACCCCAGGCAACAGAGTCTCCGATGACAGGTCCGCAAAAGACTGCATCACCTTCGGAGCCACAACTCAATAAAGGTGGAGACTGACATGCTTATCAAAAAAATAATCAGCCAGATATTATCCGCATTGATGATTTTGATCTTTGTGGTACTGCTAGCAGCTGTTGTAGTGTCCAGGGCCTCGGGAGGCGAACCCACCCTTTTTGGATATGAGATAAAATCGGTGCTTTCCGGTTCAATGGAGCCTGGTATTCAAACCGGATCCATTGTCGCCCTGAAGCCCGGAGGAGATATGACCCGGTTCAAAAAAGGGGATGTCATTACCTTTCTTAGCGAGGGCAATATTCTGATCACTCACCGTATTGTGGATGCTTCAGCCAAGAATGCTAACGGCGAGGTCATCTATCATACAAAAGGCGATAATAATGACGCTGCGGATATGACACCCGTAAGTTCCGGAAATATCGTGGCCGAGTACACCGGTGTTACCGTTCCTTATATAGGATATGCCATGAATTTCGCAGCCTCCAAAGCAGGCAGTGTGGTTCTGATGATCGTACCTGGATTACTGCTCCTGCTCTATGCGCTCTACAGCTCATGGAAAGCTCTTACGGCTCTTGAGAAAAAGAACACCCCACTTCTGGAGACACCTCCGGGAACTGACACACAGCCCTGATCCGGTTGTCCGCTTCCGCTTACGAAACGGAAGATACAATATATACATTTATCATTCGCTTCACAAATCAAAGGAGGAATATGAATATGGGTATCAAAAAAACATTGGGTTTTGGTATGGCGTCGGCAGCACTCGGTTTGTCTTTGATTGGGGGAGGTACCTTTGCATATTTCAGTGACACCGCTACAAGTACAGCAACCTTTGCGGCCGGCACACTGGATCTGAACTCGGATCCCTCCGTCATCGTAGATATCCCTAACCTGAAACCGGGTGATACTGTAACCAGATCCTTCAAGCTCAAAAATGACGGAACCCTTGATATCGGCTCTATTCTGCTCAAAACTACCACAGAGGTTACCGATACCCTCGGTGACAACAACGGTGTAGATCTCAGCAAATTCATCAAGGTCAAATTCCTGAAGAACAATGATAAAGGAACAATTCTCACACCGGAAGTTGTCGTGTACGAAACCACACTGGATGCCCTGAAGAGCCAAACCCCTGATCTTGTAAACAATACCGGCCTGGATCAGATCTGGACAGAAGCCGATGGTATCAAAGCCAATAGCAGCGATAGCTTTACGGTTAAGTTCGAGTTCGTAGATAACGGTGAAGTACAGAATTACTTCCAGAAGGATAAGCTGAAACTGACTTGGAACTTCGAAGCGAAGCAAGGCCCTAAAAAAGATTATTAATCCACAGCCGACTGCAATCTGAAAGCAGCCTGTTCTGATTCCGGTTCCGGAGCAGAATAGGCTGCTTTTGCCCCTTATTACGTTGATTTTTGTCCATTTTACGGAAATTTGTTATACTGACAAGTGGAAACGGCTGCGCATTCCTTTACAAGCGTATAATTCCGAAGCAGCAATACCCCGTATTGCTTCAGGGGTCCGTTTCAGCGAGAAATATAAGGATGATGATGGTGCAGAACCTAATCCTCATATTTTAACAAAAAGTACGGAGGGGCGTTGCAATCGTGCCGGATAATATGGGAAGTCGCATCCACGAGCTCCGTCTGGAAAAAGGCTGGTCTTTATCCGAATTGGCGGACAAGGCAGATGTGGCAAAATCATACTTAAGCAATGTAGAAAGAAATATTCAATCCAACCCCTCAATTCAATTTATCGAAAAAATCGCCGATGCGCTCCAGGTGTCTATTCACAGCCTGCTCTACGGCGACCCTTCAGAAACTGACGAATCCCTACTTGATGGCGAATGGTTCCGGCTCGTTCAGGAAGCCATGGCTTCCGGTATAAGCAAGCGGGAATTCAAAGAGTTCCTAGATTATCAAAAATGGCGTCTGGAGCAAAAGGATCAATAATGGCCGTTTGTTCGTAAACGATACAGAAAAGGGCACAGCGTATGACCGCTATGCCCTTTTCTGTATGTATTCCCGCAAAGTGAACGCCCCTACATCGCCTGCAACGCTGACTTTTCTCTTAAAAACCGGCGGATTTCATCCGCATCAATGCCTGCCTTCTTCGCCGACATCAGCAAATACACCCATTCTAGATCCAGATCACCCATCAGCAGTTCTCCGTCATTTCCCTGGTTGGACTTTTCCAAGATATCTCCTCCTAGAATATTTGCGTCCCCAGGCAGTCCAGCCGTCGTAGTAGATAGAGAATTCTACATTAGACCCGAGACTTTGTGTCCCTGCCTTTCAGCAGGTTTACCCTTTACTGGATCCTTTACATGAAAGGATCTGGTTAGAAATAAATGAAACCGTTATCCGCAACTACATTATATAATATCTTACAAGAAAAGTGTGTCGATTTCTGGGAATTTTTTTAGTGTAAGTAGTGCAAAAGAATAGTTTTTTTGCTGGGATTTGTCCAAGAGCTATGACTTTAGAAAGAGTTTTAGGAGCATATACGGTTATACATGGGTAATTATTACCGTAGAGTTCGATTCAGAACCACCTTCTGGCAACCGATATCTCTTTTTCATCATTCATGGACTGAATCATGCCGTTTTGCGAACGGATTCCCCGAAAGTATGAATTGATTACATGCCTTGAAAGTAGCACAATAAGATGAGGAATGAAACCGCAAACATCGCAGCTCCACCCATCGCTCAAGCCACATGCGGCACGTGGAGTTCATCCGTTAGGAGGATGTATTCATGGCAGTAAAAGAGCCCTATAACGAATCCATTTGGAGTAAGTATCACGGCCCCAATCTGGGCTACATTCAAGAGAAATATGAGCAATTTGTTCATGATCCATCATCCGTAGAACATCATTACCGCGATTTATTCACTATATCCGGCCCTCCTCCGCTCGCTCCGGATACCGCTGCGGACCCGCAGCCTGCTCTTTCGGGAGGCACCGAGTGGCTTCGAAAGGCCGTACGAGCTTCCAAGCTAATCACCAATATTCGTATATATGGCCATATGGCCGCCAATATCGATCCGCTGGAGCAGGGGAACAACCCCATGGCGAAGTGGCTGGATTATGAGACTTATGATCTGACCCGCGAGGACCTGATTGCCTTGCCTGCTTCGCTGATCTGGGAGAATTCACCGCCGGATGTCCATACCGCGTGGGATGCCGTTCACCGGATGCGTCAGGCGTATACGCAGACTATTGCCTACGAGTTCGGACATGTGCATGACGAACAGGAGCTTCGCTGGCTGAACAGCCAGGCGGAATCCACCAGCTCTCCTGCTCCACTGAATAATACCGAACGCAAGGAACTGTTGAACCGTCTGATCCAGGTGGAGCAGTTCGAAACCTTCCTGCATAAGACTTTTGTCGGCCAGAAACGCTTCAGCCTGGAAGGCAATGACGCGCTGGTGCCCATGCTGGACGAGATTGTCCGTGCCGCAGCGCATGATGGCGCAGAGCATATTCTAATGGGTATGGCCCACCGCGGGCGTCTGAATGTGCTGGCTCATATACTCGGCAAACCTTATGATATTATTTTCTCGGAATTCCATCACTCCCCGAACAAGGAGCTCTTCCCTTCTGAAGGCTCCATGGGGATTAACTATGGCTGGACCGGCGATGTGAAATACCATCTGGGTGCTGACCGTGCCGTACGCGAAGGCGAGACTGTCCGGACACGTATCACCCTGGCCAATAACCCGAGCCATCTGGAATTCGTCAATCCTGTCGTTGAAGGATTCACCCGTGCAGCCCAGGAAGACCGGAAATCTGCGGGTTTGCCGCAGCTCGACACGAACAAGGCCATGGCCGTGCTGATGCACGGGGATGCCGCATTTCCGGGTGAAGGAATTGTTGCGGAAACGCTCAATATCGGCAAGCTCAAAGGGTACTCCAACGGTGGTACGGTGCATATTATCGTCAACAACCGGATTGGCTTCACTACCGAGAGTGAAGATTCCCGCTCCACCCATTATGCCAGCGACCTTGCCAAAGGCTATGAAATTCCTGTGGTTCACGTCAACGCCGATGATCCGGAAGCCTGCATCTCGGCTGTCCGCTTGGCCTGTGCCTACCGCAACCAGTTCAAAAAGGATTTCGTAATCGATCTGATCGGATACCGCCGCCACGGCCATAATGAGATGGATGATCCAGAGACCACTCAGCCGATCGTATATGGCAGAGTGCGGAACCATCCGACCGTCTACCGTGTCTATGCAGAGCGCCTGCAGCGGGAGAAGCTCATTACAGCAGATGATGTGAACCAGATGAACACGGATGCCGAGAAAGTGCTGCAGGAAGCCTTCGATCTGATGAAGGAGGGCAAGCGCAAGAACGGTGAAGCCAAGAACTCTGTGCCGCTTGAGACGGAGGTAACCCAGCCGCAATCTACCGCGGTACAGCTGGAATCGCTCCAGCAGATCAACCGTGAGTTGCTGACCGTACCGGACGGCTTCAAGGTCTATCCGAAGCTGGAGCGGATTCTGCAGCGCCGCAAGGATGCGCTGAATGACGGGGAACGGGTGGACTGGGCACTGGCCGAAACCCTGGCATTCGCCACCATCCTGAAGGATGGAACACCGATCCGCCTGAGCGGTCAGGATTCCCAGCGCGGGACCTTTGCCCACCGCCATCTGGTGCTGCACGACAGCGAGACCGGCGCGCTGTTCTCTCCGCTCCACCAGCTCAGTGATTCCAAGGCCTCCTTCGGGGTGTATAACAGTCCCCTCTCGGAAGCCTCGGTACTTGGCTACGAATATGGCTACAATGTATTCGCGCCAGAAACCTTCGTAATCTGGGAAGCACAGTATGGTGACTTCGCCAATGCTGCCCAGGTTATCATTGACCAGTTCATTGCTGCCGGACGCGCAAAATGGACACAGCGCAGCAATCTGACGATTCTGCTGCCGCATGGTTATGAAGGGCAAGGCCCTGAGCACTCCAGCGGCCGGCTGGAACGGTTCTTGCAGCTCTCTGCTGAGGAGAACTGGACCGTGGCGAACCTTAGCTCCGCTGCGCAGTATTTCCACCTTCTGCGCCGCCAGGCTGCCTTGTGCGGCAAGGGCGATGCCCGTCCGCTCGTGATCATGGCTCCGAAGAGCCTGATCCGTAACCCGCGCAGCACCTCCGCTGGAGCTGAGCTGGCCTCCGGCGGATTCCAGCCTGTACTGCCCGAGCCGCTTCTTGGCGGTAGCCCGGGAGAGATCAAACGGCTGGTCGTGTGCAGCGGCAAGGTGACCCTTGATCTGCAGACCGAGCTGGAAGCTGCCAAGGATCAGGATTGGTCCTGGCTGCATATCCTCCGTCTGGAGCAGCTCTATCCGTTCCCCGAACGGGAACTGGCGGCACACTTAAGCTCGATGGGTTCCCTTACCGAGATCGTGTGGCTTCAGGAAGAACCAAAGAACATGGGCGGCTGGAGTTATGCTGAGCCCCGGCTGCGGGCTATCGCCCCGCAGAACGTCAAGGTTCAGTATATCGGCCGTCCGGAGCGTTCCAGCCCGGCCAGCGGTTATGCCGATGTGCATACTTTTGAGCAGCGCCGTATAGTAACAGAAGCCCTGAAATTGAATTCGCAAGTACAAGCGGCTGTACCGTCCTCCAGATAGAGGACGGTGTCACGATAACGTAAACTATACTATTTGGGGAGGTAAGGGCCTGTGTCCGAAATTAAAGTACCCGATTTGGGCGAATCTATTTCCGAAGGAACCATTTACAAATGGCTGGTAAAAGAGGGCGATACGGTCGGCCAGGGGGATGTGCTGGCTGAGCTGGAGACTGACAAGGTCAACCTGGAGATCAGTGCGGAGGAGGACGGCGTCATCTCCTCCATTCTGCGCCAGGCCGGCGAGAATGTAGCCGTCGGCGAAGCGATCGGCATCATCGGCGCCGGCACGGCAGGCGCCGATGCGCCGCAGAACACTGCGGCCGGCAAGCCGGAGGCTCCTGCTGCAGGCAGCGAAGCTCCGGTCGCCGCCGCACCGCAGGCCACGGCGCCAGCCATTCCCGCCGCACCGGAAGCAGCGGCGGCAAGCTCTGCGGCCCTGGCTTCGCCGGGGGCGCGCAAGCTTGCGCGGGAGCGGGGCATCGACCTCGGCGAGGTCAGCGCCCGCGACCCCATCGGCCGGATCGCTACGGCCGATGTGAAGGGCCATGGCGCAGCCGGGCCGGAGGCCGCTGCGCCAAGCGCTCCGGCAGCGGCGGCCACGCCTGCGCCGGTGAAGCCTGCGGCGGCAAGCTCTGCGCCGCAGGAGGATGGCAAAGCCGTCGAGCGCAAGCGCATGTCGCGCAGACGGCTGACGATCGCAAGCCGCCTCGTCGAGGCGCAGCATACAGCGGCTATGCTGACCACCTTCAACGAGGTGGACATGACCGCGATCCTCGACATCCGCAAGCGCCGCAAGGATGCCTTCAAAGAGAAGCATGATGTCGGACTCGGCTTCATGTCCTTCTTCACCAAAGCGGTGATCGGCGCACTCAAGGCCTACCCGCTGCTGAACGCAGAGATCGACGGCGAGGATCTCCTGATCAAGAAATACTATGACATCGGCATTGCCGTGTCTGCCAAAGAAGGCCTCGTTGTGCCGGTCGTCCGCGATGCGGACCGGCTCAGCTTCCCGGAAATTGAACGGAAGATCGGTGAGCTGGCTTCCAAGGCCCGCACGAATACGCTAAGCCTGCCAGAGCTGCAGGGCGGCACCTTCACAATCACCAACGGCGGGGTATTCGGCTCGCTGATGTCGACACCGATCCTCAATACACCGCAGGTTGGTATTCTCGGCATGCATAAGATCCAGCTCCGTCCAATCGCCCTGGACGAAGAAAGAAGCGCCAACCGTCCGATGATGTACATCGCACTGTCCTACGATCACCGCATCGTGGACGGCTCGGAAGCCGTAAGCTTCCTAGTCAAGGTCAAAGAGCTGCTGGAAGATCCTGAGTCGCTGCTGCTGGAAGGCTAGTCTTCAATCAGATACCCGGCAAGCATAATCATCTCCTATCGAAGAGGCATACATGGACAGCTTCAGTCCATGTATGCCTCTTTTCTTATCGCTATATCCGCTATAAGCCCATTTACCGAACGAGTCCCCGTCCCCAAATGAACCGTTTCTCCTCCACCTAAGCGTGGGTCGGGTTCATTTTGGGGTTTTTCAAATTATTCTGCTTGATGGGCCAGCTTATGATCTTGTACAGTGAGTTCTGCTTATATAAAGCCTATAATGAAAGTAAGGTATGAAATTCATGGAGGTGCTGATGCTGCGGATACATCATGAAGAGGATTTGCTGCAGGCGGTGAAAGAAGATCACTGGATGATGGATATTTTGGCGGCTGTAAGGGAGCTGCAACTAACGGACTCCTGGGTATGTGCCGGATTCGTCCGCTCCAAGGTCTGGGATATGCAGCATAACTTTGCAGAGAGAACACCCTTAGCGGATGTGGATGTGATCTACTACGACCCGGACGACACCCGGGAGGAAGTCGAGAAGGACTGGGAAGAGAAGCTGCGGAGTATGCATTCTTCGATTCCCTGGTCGGTCAAAAATCAGGCGAGAATGCATAGCGTGAACTCCCTCCCCCCATACACCTCCTCCACGGACGGCATGTCCAAATTCCCCGAGACAGCGACCGCGCTGGGTCTTGCTATGGATGAACACGGGGAGCTTAGGCTGGCCGCACCGTATGGAGTCTCGGATGTGATCCATATGATCGTCCGACCCTCCCCGCATTTCAGGGCCAACCGGGAGCTGCATCCGATCTATGAGACCCGGATCGCCAAGAAGAACTGGCAGCAGATCTGGAATCAGCTTCAAATCCTTCCCATACAGGATTAATCAACCTTCCCCCTGGCTTCCGGCCGCTACCTGCCACCCCACGATTACTCTCGCCAGCGAGCGTTCTGGTATCCCCAAAAAAAGAGCTGCCTCATCGCCAATTACTTGTGCATGAGGCAGCTCTTCTTATGATGGTTACTTTCGATCTATAATTAAGACCCGATCTTACTCCAGCATACCGCGGGCAATCCAGACCCCGGCCGCTCCGGCCTGGGCCAATCCGCGGGTGATGCCTGCTCCGTCACCGCCGCAGTAGAGGCCGGAAATTTCTGTTTCCAGCTTCTCTGTTAATTTCGGCCGGGCTGAATAGAACTTCGCTTCCACGCCGTAGAAGAGCGTATGCTCAGAGGCAATACCCGGGGTGACTTTCTCTAAGGCCTCTACCATTTCAATCAGACTCTTCATCGTTGTATACGGAAGCACCAGACCGAGGTCACCAGGTACTGCTTCCTTCAGCGTAGGTTCCAGGAATCCTTCCTTAATCCGGGTTTCGGTGGAGCGCCGTCCGCGCAGAATATCCCCATATTTCTGGACAATGACACCGCCGCTGGACAGGTCGTTGGCCCGCTTGCAAATCTCCCGCGCATATTCGTTCGGCTTATCAAAAGGCTCCGTAAAGGTATGCGAGACCAGCAGCGCAAAGTTGGTATTCATTGAGCCCAGCGCAGGGTCCTTATAGGAATGCCCGTTGGCCGCCATTACTCCGCTATGATTTTCCACGACAACATGACCGGAAGGATTACTGCAGAATGTACGGACACGTGTGCCTACAGAGGTATTGAAGATGAACTTTCCTTCATAGAGATGCTCATTAATTTCCCGCATTACGACGTCCGACGTTTCCACTCTTACACCGACATCGACCTGATTGTTGTACATCTTAAGCCGGCGCTTCTTCAGTACATCCGTCAGCCACGCCGAACCATCACGCCCCGGGGCGATCATCACCTTACCCGCCTCATAGCTTTCGCCACTCTTCAGCACAATGCCTGTAATCCGGTGTTTGCCCTCTTCTTTAGCGGTTATGATATCTTGAACCTCAGTTTTGAACTGCATATCTATGCGTGTCTTCAAATATTCATATATGGATTTCAGGATTTCCAGGTTCTGTTCAGTTCCGAGATGGCGTACCTGTGCCCGCAGCAGCTTCAGCCCGGCGGCATATCCGCGCTGCTCGATGTTCCGGATGCTCTCAGTTGTCGGATCAGTAATAGCCGGTGTAGCCCCATGCTCCAGATTGATATCATCTACGTACTGGATCAGCTCCAGCACCTTGGACGGTGCCAGATAATCGGTCATCCACCCGCCGAATTCCGTGGTGATATTGAACTTGCCATCGCTGTAGGCACCCGCTCCCCCAAATCCGGCGGTAATCGAACAGGCAGGCAGACAGCCGGCGAATTCCTTGCGTCCCGAGGCTGGAGGGCAAAGTTTGATTTTCTCCTCTAGAATGGGGCAATTGCGCCGGTAAATGTCATGTCCCTTATCTACCAGGAGCACCTTCAGTTCAGGGGCTTTATGCGTCAATTCATAACAGGCAAAGATTCCGGCTGGTCCGGCACCCACAACAATCACATCATATTTACTCATCGGCTTCTCTGTTCCTCCCAAGATGAAACGGGCCTCGCGGCGCCCTAGCAAGAGCGGTATCCGTTTCTGCGGTAATTATAGTTCTTCTATAACGCAGCACAAAAAAATCCTGACCACTTCATAGGTATGCTAAAAGCACCCTATCCGTAGCCAGGAATTTACGGTTCCCTGTAGAAACCCCCAAACCTTATCATTGAGGATATACGAACAGCTAATCACTGATTTATCAGCCAATAGGAATATTACAGAACATATGCGAATGTGTCAAGGGAGTTTAATGTATATAATTCGTGTTTTCGACTTCATATGCCTACTAATTATTAAAAGTGAAAAGAACACATCCCTAAACACGAACATTGTAGTACACCTGCCTTGAACTTGTTGGCGAAATATAACTCAGACAGATGACTTCAGACTCCGATATATAGTACAAACGCCTCATTAACTCATTGGAGGAAAAGGGAGAGTTTTGTCGAATCTATAGATACATTGCCACTGGAAAAGAGGAACATCCTATGCATATTCCACCGCCATCTCCTCACCAAACGTACTGGAACAGGCTGATCCTTAATGCATTCTGGGTAGTACTGCTTGTCTATCTGGCCACTCAAATCACTATCTCCCTATCCATGCGCGGGGAACACCCTTACTATTCAAGTAATAGCTTCTTGATCCATAATGTACTGATTCCTGACATTATCCTCTTGAGTTTCTTGCTTACCCTGGAGGCCATTTATAAATGGCGTCCTCTGTTATCAGAACTTTCTATCATTATTGCCAGCCATTTGATCGCCCTGCTGATAATCATAAATACCAGTAACACATTCCATGTGAAGCCGCTGATCATGCTCATCCCTTTGCTGGTCTCTATGTTCTATTTAAAAAGCAGCTATTTAAAAGTCACGTCCACTCTTTGTCTAATGTACATGATCCTGCTGTTCCTTAATACATCTGCCGCTGACTATATCGTGCACATCCAGAATATTATTATTGCCCTGATCCTAACAGGGGCTGCTCTTGCAGGTTTCGGTATCATTGCCCGTGGGCATGAACTAATGCAATCTCTGGAGAACTCGCTTAAGTCGGAGCAGGAGCTGCGCATTCAGAATATCATTATGGACCGGCTGTCCAAGATTGATCCTTTGACAGATCTGTATAACCACAAAACCTTTCACGAATATCTCGGCTGGCTGATTGAGCACCAGCAGAGTAATCCGTTTCCGATGCAGCTGGCTATTCTGGATATCGATAATTTCAAAAAAGTGAATGATGAATATGGACACTGGGTCGGAGATATTGTGCTGAAACAGGTTGCCGCGACGGTCCTGAAGCATATAGGTGCAGATGATTTTGCCGCCCGATATGGCGGAGAAGAGTTTGCAGTGATTTTGACGGCCAAGAAGCTGGAGGATTCCCACAAGATCATGACGCAGATTCTGACAGCCATTGCCGAGATGCCCATTGCCGAAATGGAGGGCGCTTCGATCACCGTAAGCATCGGCATGCATGACTACACGGGCAAGGACTCCAAAAGCTCCACCTTCCAGCGGGCGGACGATGCACTGTACGAGGCTAAAAATTCAGGAAAGAACAAAGTTGTTGTTGCCTGAACACCACTGCTCATACATTCTAGATCTTTATAGTTTTCTTGCTTTGATTACAAAAGTTACAGGAAGCATCTTTGCTTTTTTGGCAAAATCACTATTGTCGTCCCGTGCCTGTATGATGTCATCATCCGACTCCTCAATCATTTGCTCTACTACAAATCCCGCTTTGGAGAGCGCATTGATGTAGGTTGATAGTTTGCGGTCCGATAAGGTTAGCGTACCTTCTTCAAGGGATACCGAATACCAGGATTCATCAAAGTAACATTTTTTAAATTCAAGCCTATTATTTTCTGCAGCAACACATTTGTGTATAGGATGAGACCAGCTGAAAATAAATGCGCCGTCTTTCTTCAGGTAAGAAGCGATCCGTTGGAAAGTACCCTCAAGGTCGGTGGTCCAGCCTATGGCATAAATCGAATACACGAAGTCAAAATAATCTTCCGGCAGTCCGCATTCTTCTTCCATAGGCGCACAGATCAATGTTGCTGAAAGACCACACGACGTCAATGTTGTGTGGTCTTTTCGATCTGTTTGTCTGATATATCCATACCCCATAGTTCAGAGGCTTGGCGGTCCCCCAGATACTGCAAGGATTGACCGCTTCCACAGCCGATCTCCAGTATCTTTTTTCCCGAGATCTCGCCAAAAAGCTGACATTTTTCTTCAGAGACAAATGCTCCATATAACGGAAGTGCAGTTGCCCCTAAGACTTCATTTCCTTTGGTATCCCAAAAGATGCTGTTTGTCTTATGTATAGATTCCTTGTCCATGTCGACCGCGATAGCGCTCCCAACCTCGCCAGCACCTATAATATTTGTTCTATAAGCAGTATTCTTGTCCATGCCGTTACCATCTCCCACTACCTAAAATATCTCACTGCGGTCTGTTATCCTTTCTTCATTCCTGAAGAAAAATAGCGGCAGGCCAAGGACCTTATTCGTCCAAGGCTGCCGCAATTTATATAGCTGGCTTGTCTAACCTTATTTTCTTTTTACTGCAGATATCCGGGTCCATGGCGTCTCTGAGGCTCCAGTAGCTCAATGACTTTGTGCTGCGGCACCGGACGGCTAATGAGATAACCCTGTACTTTGTCACAATCCGCTTCCTTCAGGAACGCCAGCTGGTCGGCATCCTCCACACCCTCAGCTACAACCTCCAGGCCCATTTTATGCCCGAGAATGATGATGGTCTGCACAAAGGATTGGCTGTAGCCCTTCTCCACCAGCGAGTCGATGAAGATTTTGTCCATTTTGAGTGTGGAGATCGGCAATTGCTGCAAATAGCTCAATGAAGAATAACCTGTTCCAAAGTCATCTAGAGCAATGCGGATCCCGCGCGATTTCAGGAATTCCAGCTTGCTAACTGTGTTTTCAAAAGATTCCATGAAGATCGACTCCGTAATTTCAAGCTCCAGACAGTTGGCTGCAAGGCCGCTTTCCCTCAGACTGTCCAGCACAATCTCCACAAAATCCTCCTGCAGCAGCTGAATAATAGATATGTTTACTGAAATTTTGTAGGGTAAGCCCGTCCGGTCATTTATGCTTTTCGTGAAATGGCAGGCCTCTTTAAGCACCCATTCCCCGATATAGATTATTAGTCTCGAATCTTCGGCAATTTTGATAAAGGATAGCGGGGATACAAAGCCCAAGACCGGACTGTTCCAGCGGATCAGCGCTTCAAAGCCCGAGATAAGACCTGTCCGGATATCCACCTGCGGCTGGTAATGCAGCTCAAATTCATTGTTAATCATCGCACTGCGCAGATGTTTCTCAATGTTCATCCGTTCATTGAACGGCATATGCATCGACTTGTCATAAACCACGAAGGTACTTTTCCCTTCCTCTTTGGCTCTATACATGGCAACGTCGGCACTCATCAGAATCTCTTCGGTAGTCTCACCGTCCTCCGGGTAGAAGGAAATCCCTATGCTCACGGAAACATACAAATTACTCTCTCCAATGAGAAATGACCTGCGGAAGGACCGAAGAATACGCTCTGCCAGTTCCAGAATCTCTGCGCGGTCCTCTGCATCTTGGATAAACACCACAAACTCATCACCGCCAAGCCGGGACAGCATATCCCCTTCGCGCACAACCGACTGCAACCGTTCACTGGCCTGACGAATCAGAATATCTCCGGATTTATGGCCCAGCGTATCATTGATATATTTGAAATTGTCCGTATCCACGAACAGTAACGCTGCCTTACCTTCAGGACGCTGGAAATAACGCTCCATGGTCTCCAGCAAAAGAATACGGTTAGGCAGATTACTGAGAGAATCCATATACGCCAAACGGTGCATATTCTTCTGATTCTCCAGCAGCATATCATATTGGCCTACAAGCTCATCCTTAGTAGCTGTCAGCTGCTCATAAGTAGCTTCAAGCTCCTGGTAACTGTTGCTCAGCTGGAATTCGGCCTGTTTCCGCTTGCTGATATCTATCAAGGAGCCCAGGAACATCCTAACTTTATCTTTGTGTTCTATAAAAGCCTTACCGCGCACTTCAAACCAGATGTAACGGTTATCCTTAGTACGCATCCGGTACTCCAGTTCATAGATAGGGGTCAATCCGGCCAAATGATCTTGCCGGGCTTTGTGTGCAGGCTCCTGATCATCGGGATGGATGATGCTGAGAGCACCGCCCTCATAGCTGTTGATCTCTCCTTCCGTGTAGCCCATGACCTCATACCAGCGCTCTGACATTCTATACATACCACTCTCGTAATCAAGCTCCCACATATACGCACCCGAGCCTTCTGAGGCGAGCCGGAACCGGCGTTCACTTACGCTAAGCTTGCTAAGTTGATCCTTCAACTCCTCCTCAGTCGCCGACAGCTCTTCGTAGGTAGCCTCCAGCACTTCATAACTGTGCTGCAGCTTGAGCTCGTTCTGCTTGCTCTCCTCAATATCCACCCCGACCAGCACGAATATATCCTCGGCCTGCGGGTCCATTCCCCGGATCAGTGTCGTCCGGAACGAGAAATATCGCGCTTCGCCTGAATGTTCCGGAAGCTTCAGTTCCACATTACTTACGTAATCCTTATGTACGGCTCTGATCAGAAGCTCTCTTAGCATTTCTGTCCCCCTACCCAGGCCAGAAATCTCATCGAGGCTCACATCCAGCACATCCTTCTCGCTAAGTCCGGTCATCGCAGCTGCATATTGATTGAACCGTACTACCCGCTTATCCGCATGCACTGCCCACACGATCATACCACTGTGTTCAATGACATCCCCGAAGAACTCCTGTTCGGAATGAATGGTCCGCCGGAGATGCCTGATATATACCCTGATCGCAACAATCCCCGTGATCAAGAGGAATATACCAATTAGCATTCCAGATATCATCCGGCTGCGAATCATCGATCTGTAGTGATCGGAATGGGTGAAAAAATATTGCTGATACAGCTCTTCAAAAGCCCCTGACCGCTCAAGCCGGTCCAACCGGCGGTTAATATAGGAGACGAGCTGCGGTTCCGACTTGCTGACGCCGTAAGCGACATCCAAGGGGTATAAACCATTTATTTTCCGGACTATATTGCTGGTCAAGCCCTGTTCAACGATTAAATAGTCGACCACTCCCTGATTCTCAAAAAGCAGGTCAATTTCACCTTTCTGCAGGGCTTCCAGCGCTTCTGGTACGGTTGCATATTCTATGTATTGTGAAACATCTGTCTCATTGCGCAGAATGGCCTCGGAATATTGATCCTTGCCGACGCCAACTATGTAATTCTTTAGAGTGTTCAGCTTAACTTTTTCTTGGAGCGTCTTGCGGGAATACACAGATATATAGCTTTTGAATACGGGCTTGGAGAAGAGGATCTCTTTCTTCCGTTGCTCGGTTATGGCCATAAGACCTGTGGTATCTATTTCTCCCCGCGTCAGCCGCTTATATGTATTTTCCCAATCGCCGGTACTATAATGAACCAGATACTCCTGCTTCTCAAATATCATACTCGTCAGGTTCATATCGAAGCCGGTCAGGTATCCGTTCTGCATATACTTGTAGGGCGGATAATCAAGTTCTGCCTGGTATCGTATTTCCTGTCTTTCGGCATGAGCGTATGCAGGGGGCGCAAGCATGAGCATAATGCTAATTAGAAGCAAGAATGTATACCGCTTCATCGCAATTCTCCTTTTTCCAGAATAGTAGAATATGTATGCTTCACGCCATCAGTTGTACCAAACTTTATTCGACAAAAAACGTTTTATTTCCTGCTGGCAGCTCCTGCAATTGCGAGAAATTATGCAAATCCTGCTGAATGCCAGCTCTATCAAAAAAAATGTAAATCCTTTATTTTTTATATTGCTTTTTAGGTAAAAAATGTGGATAATAGCAATAACGGTTGATAATGATTATCATTATTGAAATAAAGGAGACTGAACAACCATGAACGCAGCCACAACCCGGACGACACTTAAGGTTGACGATTATCTGGATCTGCTCAATCTTGCTGTAAAAGTTGGAGATTTGAAATGGCAAAAAGAAATCAAATCCCGATTACAATATATACTCTGTCTGCAAACCAGATAGCAGTTCTGCAGTTACGCCGTATTCCCCTTGAGGGAATACGGCTTTTTTGGTTCTTCGGATGCCGCATCTCAAGCAAGTGGGCGTAAGAGGTTTAATGATGTAGTATAATTATCAGCATAATATACAGTACACTAGACAACCTTCAGATCGGAGCGTGCCACTTTGAAAAAAATTTTTGTCTTATTCCTGATGTTAAGCCTCCTAGGGATGCCTAATATGTACGCGGCGGGAATTCCTGCACAGCAGGGTATGGTTACCGATAAAGCCGGTCTGCTCACCCGTCAGGAAGCGGCTGACATTGCAGCTATTGCTGAAGGTGACCTCTATACCCTTCGGGTGTTGACCGTGAATTCCCTGAACGGGGCCATGGCTTCCGCCTATGCCACAGACGTATACAACTCTTGGGACTTAAAGCCGCGGGATGTCCTCCTCCTTATCTCTGCCGAAGATCAGCAGGTTGAACTGAACTTCCTGAACCCCGGGCTTCAGGGATATATTGATTCCTGGGCGCAAGCGCACGGCGGAGCTGTGGGAACTGCAGCTATTTCAAAAATACTGGATACGTACTTCATTCCTTATGCACAGAAGGGCGATTTTGCCGGAGGCATCCGCTCCGTGATTAAGGAGCTCCATTCCTTAGCATCGGGACGTGAAGAGAGCAGCAGTTCAGGCGTTGGGCTGCTGAAGCTAGCCGCTATCGCCATTGGAGTTGTATTGCTTGCACTCGTGCTATATGTGCTGTTAACTGGTCTTCGCAGAAGAAGACAGCTTAGTAGCCAGCAGGAGCAGTTGGCAGACCTAATGGTACGAGCCAATCATGCCCTCGAATCCCTTCAGCCCTTCCAGGGTATCGTTCAGGGGAAGTCCGGAGAAATGGTTGAGGGAATCTCCAAGCGGCTGTCTGCCCAGCTGGTGGAAATCTCCGCATTGCAAAGCTCCGGCCAAGGCTCTTTGCCCCCGTTCTACCGTTTGAAGGCGCTCAAAGAAGCTAACTCAGCACTGCAGCAAACCGAAGCGGCCTTCCGTTCCGAGCTTGAAGAAGAAGAGAAGCGTATTGCTGTAATCAGTGATGCCGACCGCAACGTGAAACAGCAGATTACAGAGCTGAAGAAGGATGCGCCCGAATTGAGCGAGCATCTCCAGAGCGCAGTGAAGGAGACCGGCTATGCGCTGGAGGAAATCGCTGAGGATCTGCAGGAACTGGCAGAAGAAACCGCCAAAGCGGATGAACTGGAGCTATTCGACCCGATTGCGGCACAGGACATGACCGAGCAAGCCCAGAAACGGCAGGAACAGATTGAGCAGGATCTGCGGGATGTTGATATTTACGACGATAAACGAAATGAATTCCCTGGGGTCGTAGCAGCTGCGCGCAGCAAAATCGCCACACTAATCGAACAGAACTCTCTCCACAATATGAAGGTAAGACCTTATGACAGTCTGGACCAGGCCGCCGCAGCCGCAGCAACGCTTGAAGCGCCTCTGCGTCTTGGAGACATGGATGAGGTACGCAGAATTGCTGCCCAAATGGATGCTTTGCTTGGCGAAGCTGTCGCGATGACGGAACGGCAGGCAATGATCCGCAAGAATAACCTGAGAGATCTGGATACCATTCGCGGCCGCTGGAACGGGCTGTCTGAGCGCCGCAATGAGCTGCAGAGTCAGATCGCTGAAGCCCGGAGCCGATTCGCGGAGCATCATCTAAGCCCGCTTGAAGAAGCACTTGAGACAGCAGGAGCGCAGCTCCGGCAGGGTGCAGGTGAGGTACCGCAGATTGAAACCTGGACCAGCGACCAGCGGGGGGAATATGATAATGCCCGCAGCGGTCTGGATCGGCTGCTTCAGCTCCAGGAGGAGACTGTACAGAAATTCGATCAAATTGGCGGGAGTCTGAGCACATTGAATCAACGATTGTCTGAGATTACCCGGCTTATGTCTGAGGGGCAATCACAGGTAGATATGGCCCAGAGCCGGTTGCATAGCAAAGGAATCGTCTCCAGAAGCCGATTCGAGCTCTCTCTGCTGCCGGAGTATGCTGAACTGGAACAGCGGCTGGCTTCCCGTCCTTACAACCTTGATGAGCTGGAAGCGGCAGGACGCTCCTATGCTTCCCGGATCTCCTCTTTCGTAGAGGAAGCGAACCGGCTTGTACGACAGAAAGAAGAAGAGGAGCGTCTGGCACAACTGGCCATACTGCAGGAACAGCAGCGCCGGGAAGCAGCGCGCCGGCACTCATCCTCTTCGGGTGGCGGATTCGGCGGAGGCAACTCCTCCGGCGGCTCCTCATGGGGAGGCGGGGGAGGCAAATCCGGAGGGAACTCCTCCGGCGGCTCCAAATGGTAGAACACTAGCAGAATCGACAACACCTCCGCACGATTTCTGGGCGGAGGTGTTGTTTTTTTCCGGAATGCACTATATCAGTTGAATTTGTAAAATGAACAAGAGAAGTACGGCTGGAATTAAGGCTATCCTACTGCTGCCGTATCTCTGTGATAAAGTGCTCAAAAGCCGGAGATAGCCTGCGCCCATTACGGTAGATGAGCTGGATATAAAATTCATCTTGCTTCCCGCTCAGAGGTATTCCGCGTAATACACCGGAGAGCAGTTCCTCTTCAATGGCATAGCGTGGCAAGAAGGCTATCCCCCACTGATGCCGCACCGCCTGCTTGATGCCTTCAAGATTACCGAATTCCATGTCTATACGCGGAGCAACGCCTGCTGCCTTGAGCTCGTGCAGCAACTGCCTGCGGTATGTACAAGTATCCTCCGTCAGCACTAACGGCTCGTCAGCCAACAGGTTGGGAGAAACCTCTGTTTTCTCAGCAAGCGGATGCCCCGGATGGGTGACCACATATAGCGGCTCCTGGCGCAGCGGCAGAGCGGTAAGCTCATCAGACAAATACGCCACGTCAAAGATCAGTCCGAAATCGGCTGATTTATCTTTGACCGCCGTAATAATCCCTTCCTCCGAGCCGGGCTGAACACGAAGCTGCACCTCCGGATAGCGGATTCTATAGCGGTGAAGCCGATGCGGCAGGTAATACGCTGCAAGGGTCTCTATGGACGCGATGTTCAGTATGCCCCTGTCCCCGCCAGCTATCATGCCTTTAGCCTCTTCACTAAGCGCCAGCATTTGCCGGGCATACGGCAGAAGGTTATTCCCCGCAAATGTCGGGATCATTCCCCGTCCTGAACGCTCGAGCAGGACCGCCCCGTACATCTCCTCCAGCTTGGCAACTTGCGCTGTTACACTCGATTGGGCATAACCCAATTTCTCTGCTGCCCGCGTGTAACTGCCACTGGATACTACTTCACAAAAGGTCCGCAAATAGGTAAGTTCCATTGCATTTTTCTCCCGAACTATCGAAATTTTCGATACTTATTCTCGAATACTATAGATAACTGTAATTATAGAATCATTATACAATATAGCCAACCCTATAATCCCCAAGGAGGAATCTTTATGAACCTTACACCCAAATCACAGGTATTGGCTACACCAGCAGCCGAACCTGCAGCAGCACTGAACTATTTCACAGCCAAAAGCTCCTTTGAAACCGATGTGGCCGATGTGGCGTTTGATCTGCAAAAGGGCATCACTGGGTTTACGCTGGTGGATGTCCGCGACACCCGTTCCTATGAGGAAGCCCACCTGCCGGGAGCCGTGTCCTTGCCTTCGGGCCGCTTTGGCAGCAGCCCCCCTGAGTTCTCCGAAGGAGAAGTCCTGGTGCTCTATTGCTGGGGTCCTGCCTGTAACGGAGCCAGCAAAGCCGCCGCCAGACTGGCTGCCCAGGGCTACCTCGTGAAGGAAATGCTCGGAGGCATTGAGTACTGGCGCAAAGAAGGCGGGGCCCTGGAAGGCACGCTTAGGGAGAAAGCGCCGTTATACTATACGATGCAGGTATAGGCGCTCTATCCACCCTGATTGGCAGACAGCTATTTCCTGCGGAAATGGAAATGGCGTAACAACAAATAAGCCCGTCCTCCACGGTTAGGTGGAAGCGGGCTTATTGGGGGTTTAGACTTAGACTGATGCCCATAATGCGGCCGGTCAGTACTCTAGAGAGCCGATGACCATGAGGCTGAATCTCTCTTTATTAGTGCGTATCCTTAGGCTCATCGTGGTGCTCATCCAGAAACGGCTTATTCACATAATAATACATAACGCCCATCAGCACGCCTCCACCAATCAGATTCCCCAAAGTGACCGGAACCAGGTTGTGCACAACACCGCCCCAGGAGATCGTACCGGGATGATCCAGCACGAGTGCAATCGCAAACGTACACATATTGGCGATACTGTGCTCGTAGCCGGAAATGAAAAAGCAGAAGACGAACAGAACCATAGCGAACATTTTGGCTCCATCGCTTTTCATCGACATAGGGACAAAAAAGGCCAGACATACCAGCCAGTTACAAAGAATCGCCCGGAAGAATAATTGCATCGTTGGAGCTTCCATCTTATGAGCCACCACATTCAGCAGAAATCCGTTCACACTAGAATCATAGAACAACCCTGTCAAAAAAATCAGCAGCGCAAACGCCGTAGCCCCGAGTATATTACCGATGTAGCTGATGACCCACATCCGCACAACCTCAGTCCACTGCATTTTGCGTCTTAAGGCGGCATACGTGTAATAAAAGGTGTCTCCGGTGAACAGATCGCCTCCACCATAGGAGATCAGAATGATGGCCGCTCCAAACGTAATGGCAGCCATCGGATACGTCATCGGCGAATGCTCCATGTAGAAAAAGTTACCGGTTTTGAACGCTACGATGACGCCGAATCCAATGAACATGCTGGCCAGCATTGCTCTGGCGATATAACGGAGAATACTTTGCTTGTAAATCTTCTGTTTTTTCAGAGCCAATTTCTCAACTTGCAGCAGCGCCTCGTTCTCCATGTGACCTCCGCAGTAACTTCGTATTTTCAGCAATGTGAGGCTGATGGACAGCCTCCAGGTTATTATACCCAATAAACCGCTGGAAATTGCTTGAACCACGGATTATTTTAAAATTTATTTGAATTCAACGGAGAACCCTGCACTGCTGCTTTAATTGTCATCGCCCGGATCGTTCAACCTGACAATAGACTGTGCCTTTTCATTGCTGGCTACGACGATAAGCACCAGTATCAAACACCCCAGAATCATCCGCTTATCCCCACTTCCTCCGTATGCCGCCTCAGTGACAACTTATGTGGAGGAGAAGGGGAATATGATTGAATACCAAAAAGCCCACTGATTACTCAGCAGTCTCTCGCTATAAATACATTCCTCTTAATTACAAGGATCTCAGTTCAAAAAGCTGCTAAGCTGACTGTCCGTACCCGCCTGCTTCAAGGCCTGCGGCTGTGCCCCCTCATTCAAACCGAGGCGGTTGTTCAGCTGCGTATTGATGGTTGTCATTTTGGATGTATAGTCCTGACAGCTCTCAATGATCCGGCGGTTGGATTGTTCAGAGGTATCCAGAGCGCTCAGCAGATCGCCAATAGCCTGATTAACAGCTTCGAGCGACATAGAAGGCTTGGAGAGCAGTTCTGTCGTTTTCTCCGTAGTGGTGCGCAGCAGACGCGCATTCTCCTTGAATTGATCCTCTATCGTCTTATTCGTAGCTTCTACTGCAGAGATGACATTCTCCTGATCGGCCAGGGACATGGCTATCATCGCCGACACTGTGATCAGATTTGAGGTCTTATCAATCGCGTTGTTTACAGAATCGATCAGCTTATCGTTGTTAT
The DNA here is from genome assembly GCF_056121505.1 of Paenibacillus sp. LS-5. Taxonomy (NCBI): domain Bacteria; kingdom Bacillati; phylum Bacillota; class Bacilli; order Caryophanales; family Paenibacillaceae; genus Paenibacillus; species Paenibacillus sp. LS-5. The sequence continues at coordinate 81,687 of NZ_JBWAVA010000017.1, forward strand.
CGTTGATGATATCGGTAGCAGCAATCGCCTGGTTGTAGAGGAGAATCATTTCGGTCATGGATTGGATACGGACCATAACCTTGCGCAGCCCGCGTTCCAGATACGCCTTGCGGAACTCATTTTCGGGCTTGGCGATTTCAACCTCGAACAGTTCCTTCAGTTTGTTACCGAAGGCGATTTTGGTCTGCAGATTATAGATTTCCTCCATAGAGGTACGTTTGAGCTGGCGCATATTGACGATGCTCTCTTCGAGCGTATCGCGTCCGTCACGTAACCCGGTTACGATCGCGTCAATATTCGTGCGGACGGACTGATACTTGTATACGTAATTTTTGAGCGGGCTCTTGCGGAGCATTTTGCCAAAAAAGCTGACGTTCTTGCTCTGCTGGAGTGTCTCACACTCATTGCGCAGCTTCATAATCATATTCGGCACTTCTACCCGTTTGCCGGACATCAGATCATTCACCGGGCGGTCCAGCAGCTTCAGAGTCTGCCCGGCCTTCTCCTGTGTCTTCACTCCCAGCTTGCCGATATCATCCATCAAGGAATCCAGGGCAACGGTGTCTGTCTTGGCGACCTTCTCAATCAGTTGCGAAGCTTCTTCTACAACCTTCTGTTCATCTTCTTTTTTGAGCTCAATCAACTGCGTGGACATGGGCTTCCCTCCTCCTATAATTCGGAACTGCTATAACGCTGATGAATCAGTTCCGCCTTGGTCTGAAGTTCCATCAGGTCTTTATGCTCGATCGTTGAGGCGATATCCGAAATCTTGGTATCAACATCACGCAGACCGTTCAGCAGCATTCTCCGGTTTCTTGTCTTGGCTTCACCGCCCAGGCGCAGAAACGGATTGATCACACCATTGAGGTCTTTCAGCACCAGTCTGCGGACGGTATGATTAATCTCCCCATTGCCCAGCTCCTGCAGCAAAGGAATGATTCGCTGCAGCCTGGCAAAGAGCGCCAGTGACTTCTCGACAATCTCATTGTCGAGCGTATCCTTCTGCCCTTCAGAAATAATCATATCCTCCAAAATGCTCAGATACTCGACCACTGGAGCGAATTCCGCCCCAATCTGAATCCCGGCTCTCTCCCGTCCGGCAAAAGCTTGTCCCTCTGCAGCCGCAGACCCGCTTGAAGCGCTGGCTGCCTCATGGCTGCGGACTGCAGGTGAAGGGGCGGTCGCTTCTTCCCCATCCCGCTGTCCGGCGGGAAGGACCTCTGCCGGCAAGTTAATCCGCTGCCTGCCGCCCATAATCGCTACTCCTGCACCGGCTACCGGCAGCAGCAGAGAGATCATCTCAGGTACAAAAGCACTTGTCAGCAAGGCAACAACATAGCCTGCTCCACCGTACAATAATACTTTCTTTTGCATTTGCATTGTTCTCACCTCTTGTGAGCAGGCTTATGAACTGCCGCTCTAGTTCACGGCATCCGTGATAACGGATTCACCGTTTATTCTCATGATCAGCGGCTGCTCCACATGGCTGGCCAGCACATTACCGGCGAATCCTGCTGGCTGAACCTCACCGCCCAGTGCGCTCTTGACCGCCAGGTACGGAAAATTAATTCCTGACAGACAGGAGATATGCAGCCCGCCGGACATCCGGGGATTAATCTCAAGCAGCTTGGGGGTCGTGCCGCTATACTTCATTTGGATATTGAAATTGTAGGGAATCCGGTAAGCCTCGGCTACCCGTGAAGCTATTTGCTCCAGCTCAGGAATATGCTCCATCAGTCGCAAGCGCCCGCCAGCCTTACGGCGCGGCACCGCTGCCAGCAGTCTGCCATTCTCGTCGGCCAGGCAGTCAATGCTGTACTCCAAACCTTCAAGAAGCTCCATCACCATCAGATTCGGAAAAGAATCCGCACTGGAGAGTATCCGGTGCGCATCCTCAAATGATATGTATGGCGTAACATGGCCAAAAAGCTCCTCCAAAGGATCGCGGGTATTGTCAATGATACGGAAGCCAAGCCCGCCTTCGGTTTCGGTCGGTTTGAAGCACACCCGATACCCTTTGCCTACAAGATCTTCATAAGCAACCTGGAACTGCTCTGCTGTGCTGACCACGTGGTAATGCGGGATCGTCATAATACCCGTCTCTTGGACACTTTCATAGAATTTGCCCTTGTCCATAATTCTCTCCAGCAGGTCCAGATCACGGCACACAAGCACTTTTGTGCCTATGGCATCGAACATAGAGGCGTGCAAGGCGATATCCAGCATGTGCAGCCGCGGAATAAAAATATCAATCTCATTACTGCGGCAGAAATCTACACAGAACTGCACATATTCGATCCCTTCCAGCTCCGGTTCCGTTCCGGCAACATCAGCGCCTTGCAGCGACATATGCCGGATGTCGGGGTGGGTAGCGAAGATTTGAACAGGGATGCCGTCCTCATTGTTGCGGATGAGGTTCATATAATGAAAAGCCACAGAAAACCACCGATTAAAATAAATATTTACCTTTTTCATTGTGGCCCAACTCCTAGTGCTGTCAAATTATTGTACAGCCTCTGTACATATTCCATAATCTCATCCCCGGCAAATACACCGGCCTTCTTCGTAAAAGGATAATCTAAGTTTACTAGACCTGCCTGCTGCTCGGCAAATATTTCTCCGTGGCATGGGGCTATAGCGTAATCGGCGCTTGCAAGCAGGCTTTTGTCCAGCAGGGAATCGCCAGAAGCGACCATTGGCTCAGAATGAACGGTACGCCGCACATGGAGGATAGCATCGCTTTTGTTGACTGCCCAGGGGACTACGTACAGCTTGCGGCCCTGAAGCGAGACCTTCCAGCCCATTTCATCCAAATGTTCCGCCATTCTTGTAATTTCATCAAGCGGCAGCAAATCACGATGAACAACGAATGTGTAGAACAGCTCATCGCAATACCGCTCACTGATAATCCATTCTGCCCGAACCACAGACCGTACAAGCTTCCGGGCTTCCTCAGCGGACGCTGACCCCTGTTCTACCAGCCTGCCTAGAGCTGTCCGCCAGTCTTGATCCACTACCCCGTTCACCAGAATGTTTCCGCCATTGCTGGTTATTGCATAATCCGGAATGACCGTATCCTGGAACAGGTTAATCCGCCTGTACTGCGCCAGAGTCCGTGTGGTTACCGGCATAAATATAATATGGGCTGTAAGCTCCTTAAGCAGCTCTAGTGCATGCTGCGAAATATAAGATGCCGTTCTCCCGTCGATTACCTCGGCCGGAACAAGCCCCGGTGAAGCCTCAGAAACGCCTAATGCACTAGGGGAGTAGATCAAAGTTCGGTCCAGATCGCTGGCGTAGATCATTCGCTCTCCCCTTTCAGGGGCTTGATAATCCCGCAGCAGGAATAGGTAAGGCCGGGGAACACCTCAACTTGAACACCGCGGTCCTCCGCCAGCAGCAGGATATGGCGCAGATTCGGATTGTCCATAGTATCGACAAGAATTTTCCACGGTACTCTGCGCAGCAGTACACGGGTGGTCTCGCCGACCCCGGGCTTCACCAGATTAATGTCCGCTATACCGAACGTTTCCTGAATGCTCTGAATGTCACGCAGCCCCTGCCATGTAATCTCAGGAGGAGAAGCCAGCATGCCTGCAGCAACGGCCCGTGCTTCCTCGATTACAGAAGGGTAATACGGTGTAATCGCCTCAACGAACACATTCGAGAGGTCCGTCTCCAGCCATTCCTTATAAAACTTTGCACCATGGAATTCCTCTGGTCCAATAAGGTCGTCCCGCAGAACAGTGCGGCTCATAAGGCCTGACACCGTAGAGTTCAGACACGCGCTCGGAACCAGATAATCCTCCCGCGTCCCAAAAGTACCCGAACAATGCCCCGGATCGGCAAGTACTGCCAGATCATCACTAAGAAGAATTCCATATTTCTGGTACATGCTGCTGCAGGCCTCTATCAATACCCGGCGGATGGCGCCTTTGCCAGTCCAGCCGTCAATGAATTGCAGCTTGGCATCCGTTCCGTGCTGCTGCAGTATATAGAGGATGGCATTCTCGTCAATACCTTTGCCCCGGATAATCGAAATGCTGTAATGAGGCAGGTTCACTCCGTAACGCTCAGCGATATAGCGTTTAATCAGCACTCCAATAGGAGTACCCGCTCTCGCCAGTGACACCAGCACCGTACCCTCAGTCCCCCGCTGGGCTACAATCATTTCGGAGACCACTGCGACCGCCCGTGCCACCTTCTCTGCCGATTGCTGAAGTGTCTCATGGAACAGTTCAATATACTGGGCTGTCGGCTGATATTCAACCGGGAGCATTTCTGAATAATGCACACCGGACTGGATCGCCTCTTCCCGTTCAGCAGTCGCACGCTCCAATGACACATCGCTGAGATCCTTAAGCAGGAACGTAACATCGGCCGGGGAATAACTGCCCAGCGGTACAGGAGATGCTATTCTTTTATTCATGATCTCATCAAGTTCTGTTCCCTTCATCCAATCAGACCTCCCTCTTCCGTATCCGGGGCAAGTATGACCAGATGCACCTTGTTCCCTGCCAGCCGCTTCAGAATATCCGTCATCGGTTCAATCCTCCGGAGCGGCACGTCACGCTCAAGCAGCACAAAAATATCATCATACTGGCCCGGGTCCACATTATAGATATAATTCGAAATTCCAGGATCGCCTGCTGAAGGATACGCTGCTGCGCTGTGTACACCATAGTCCGGACGCCGGTCGGGATGAATCGGGCTGCGGGTAGAAGATTGATACTTCACCCCTTCACCCATCTCGGCCGCAATTCTCATGGGCAGATACATGAACTCGCCAACGCCAAGCACAAGCGCAGTTGCTCCTTCACGAAGAGCTCGAAGCTGTGATGCTACCCGTGAAGCCCCTTGGTCCAGTTGTCTGTTATCCCGGGACTCCAATCCAAAACGGCCACTCTGTCTCAGATAGGGTGAAGCATTGATTTCTCCTAAAGAATCCGTGGAGGCCACGTTCAACCGTTCGAGACCATCCTGCACATACGTGAGGATCACCGGAGCCTCAGCGGTAGCGGAAGGATGAAGTCCGGAATCCACCAGGTCGAGCTCAGGTGTGCCTGTTACTTCAATCGTTCCCTGCAGCAAACTTAAGGCCCGAATACGGATGCCCAGTTCCTGTTCCAGATTACGGTAAGCCTGAATATTGGAGTCGCTGCGCCAATCCAGCAGTGAAGCAACTACATACTCCTTACGCGGAAACTTGGACTGGATATCACGAATGGTATTAATCGCTGTATTGCCTGTAGTAATTTCATCGTCCACCAGCACAATCGGTTCTTCCCCGGACAGCAGCTCAGGATTCAAGGCATAACATAAATGATCAACCGCGTGAGAATGCTCTTCCTCAAAGCTGACTACCGATACAAGCTCCGGAATAGCTTCACGGGTAGTATGAATATATGAGGCACCTGCAGCAAACATGTTGTACATGCTATGACCCAGGGCCGTAGCCGTCTCCGCAAAGCCGATGAACAAAACACGCTCAGGAAGAACCAGCCGGGCTTCGAGCAGATCAACATAAGCCTCTTCCGCATGCTCCGGATGAATCAGGCCTTGAACCGCTTGATTCAGAAGTTTGTCCATCACCAAGTTATCCGCAGCTTCTCCGCTCATCTCCCGGTAGAGCAGCAGCGCCAGCGCAGCTCCGCTGAGCAGCGGAGTATATGGATTCACAGGAATGTGCTTACCAAGCACCTTGCTGACAAAGAGGAACGAACGTTTTTTATTGATGCGGGCTGCCATGGAGAATAAGGTGGCAACCGGCATATGAAAAGGATTGGAGGTCTCAGTTACCTTGACCTGCAGGTTCTTGACGATATTAAACGTGTGTGTATTCGTTCTCGGGCAGTAGTCCGACAAAATGCTGTTGTTCATGTAACACCCCGTATATTTGAGATCGTAGTAAGATACGTTTTGCCCAGTTCAAATGCGGCTTAATTTCATTCATCTTGTTGTAGTATTCGCTTTTGAACACACCACGGCTTCCATCATTGCTCTCCACAATACTCAAGGCGTCCACATATTCCTCGTGCATGACGGTATACATAGCCTGTACAGGTCTAAGGTGGGAGGGGTGAATGATCGTTTTGCCGACAATTCCGTTCTCCTTATCCAAAAGCACTTCACGGATAAGCCCATCTACTGACCTGCTAATATAAGATTCACGAATTTCGCGGCCCTGTTTACCATAGGTGTCTTCAAAGGGGGTCTGTCTAAGCTGGGGACGCAGTACCCGGTGTTCCTTACTCCCAAAATATTCCCATACAGGTCCCGAGATAACATACCCTTCCTCCACCCGGCCGAACACATTGATAATATCCGAGATGCAGTCGCGGATCGGTGTCAGATCGTAAATACTGATATCGGGACTACGCCGCAGCCCGAACAGGCTGGAGAAGTCAGTCGCCCCAATGCGCACATTCAGCACATAATCACGGTATTCTCCCAGTAAAGCGCGGATGCCGAGCAGGGTGTCCAGCCGGCTTTCCCGGTAAATAATCGGTGCACTCTCCAGAATCGGCATTCCGTACAGCACAGGCGCCGAATAACTGCGGGAGCTGTTATAATCAGCAATGGCTTCGAAATATTCCACACCGTTCTCCAAGGTAAACTTCGGGAAAACAAAGCCGGTCAGCAGGGTAATCAAGCTCCCCAGCCGGAAAATCAGCTGCTGCAGCTGCTCCGGATTACGTACACGGATGAACAGCAGCGGAAGACTGTTCCGTAGATCGGGCTCATTGTCGGCATACGCAGACAGGAAAGCAAGATGTCTAACCACAGACTCCTCGGCAAAATCAACCTCACCGTCGCCAATCGCATCTTCCAGATCCATAATTACTGTCACCAAGCCCGAAGCCTTGAGCTTCAAAATATCTTCAGCGACACTGGAGCGGGTTGCCGGCATATACAGAGCAGCTCCAACAGCATTAGCCAATAGCTCCTTGGGTGTACTGGAGTCAAACGAAACAGGCGGAGAATAGAATAAGGACGTTTCTTGCTCTTTGGTCAGATAATCGAAGTATCTCAAGGCCTTTCCCCCTTATCGGTTCACGAAAAACCGCTATACAACAAATAAACCTCTCCTTATAAAGAGCAGTAGAACCGGCTGTGCCGTCCTCTCGGGGACGGCATCCGGCTTTCTCAAATACAAGCAAAGGGTCAAGCTATAACCTATACGATTACCCGGCAGATGAGGGAGGCGGACCTTCCCTGTGCAACCCCCACCCCATATAAAACACTTTCGTTCTTCTTTTGCTTCCACATGCTTAAGCCTTGCGGTTGGCTTCTCTTTTCTTCTTGCCGGAGCTGTATAAGATCGTTCCCACAAACACTGCGATCAGGATGGTGAAGAACACCACATGTGGCATTTCATAGCCAAGAGCTCCCGCCAGCATCTTGCCGGCAATAATAGCAATGAGCAGAAACGCGGTTTGCTCCAGTTCAGGGAATCTTGCAATCAGCTTCAGGAACAGCTGCGCCACTCCACGCATCATCAACACGCCGAGGATACCACCCAGGAAGAGCACCCAGACTTTATTGCTAAGACCAAATGCAGCAATGACACTATCAATACTGAAGGCAATATCCATTAACTCAACCAGGAGTACAGTCTTCCAGAAAGAGGTGCCTCTGTTCTTCGTCTCGCCCTCCTCGCCACCGCCTTTAAACAATCCTTTGTAGGCAATATAGAAGAGGTACAGCGCACCTGCAACCTTAACCTCCCAGAATCCAATCAGATAGGTTCCGAGGCCAATGGCCAGGAATCTGAATAAATAAGCCCCAAGAATCCCGTAGAACAATGCCTTCTTCTGCTGCTCTTTCGGTAAATGCTTGACCATAACCGCAAGCACGAGCGCATTATCTGCGGAGAGCAGACCTTCCAGCAGCACCAGACTCCCAATGATCCCCCAGCTTACAGGGTCAGAGAGCGTGCCTACAATATCGCTCCATGAGAAGAAATGCCCATAGTTATCACTAATACTCCTAAAAAAATCGCTGAACCAGTCCATTCCAATATGCCTCCGGTAAAATAGTTTATTTGCTGCCTGCTACCCACTGCAGCCCCCATCCATACGCCTGGTCCATCTCACGATGTCCGCTGAAGTATTGTACGAGTCTTTCAATACTGAACGTTTCATTTCCCACATTCTGAATCATCGCTATGGCGCACATTCCCTTATGGTTGTTATGCTCGTCCAAATTCACGACAATGTCCGGACCTCCAACCTGGGTGATGGTAACCACACCATCTGCCTCAGACCAATGGGTAACCCCTTTGTAGATAAAAGCGAATATCAAGACCCGCTTGATCTCCGCAACCTTACCTCCGTTTATACGCAAGTTCTCTCCTGAGGTTACAGAACCTGTCCGGTCGTCCCCATCCAGCATGATGAAGGGAGGCTGCTGAAGATGTCCAAAAGCATTGCCAAGCGCCTGAACAACACCCTTCCGGCCATCCTTCAGTTCATAAAGACAAGCTAGATCCAGATCCACACCGCCCTTGCGGCTGAACAGCCCGCCGCCCTGTTTCTGATTCCAGTTGAGGTTGACCAGAATCTCCCCAAGACCAGAGGCTGATTTCTTCAAGTTGATGGAATCACCCTTTTTCTTCAGCTCAATCTTCTTCAGATTGAGATTCAGCGGCGGAGATGCGACAGGGGGCTGGGGAACCGGGATCTCCGGCACTGGCGGCACGGGCACCTTTTCCGCGACTGGTGTAGAGGAAGCCGGCGGCGGTTCCTCAGATACCTCAATACCATAGTTGCTGCAAAGCGCCGGCAATCCTCCGTCAAAGCCCGCCACAACAGCGCTGAATTTCCATTCACCGCTGTATCTATATAATTCTCCTACCACAACAGCCGTTTCTACGGAGAAATGATTTCCAAGATTACATCGCAGGATTTCCGCACCTGTCGTCCGGTTCAGAATCCGGCAATGCGCTTCACTCATTTGCCCGAACATCTGCTTGCGGTTCTCGCCGTCATAGAGTGTAAGCGTAAATGCGATTTTCATAATGCCTTGTGGAATCTTGCCAAGCTCAACCTCGAACTGCTTGCAGCCCCCTGCAGCCTGACCGGGCACGTCCTTATAGCGGATATAAGAGGTGGACGAATTATTGTAGAAGATAAGATCATCGTCCCCGCGCACCTTGCCCTGAGCATCCAAGAGGAATGCGGAAGCGTCAATTTCCATTGAAGAAGGGGCTTGCCATACAATCTCTACTACCATTTGATCCAGTCCCGGGTTGCCTTTGGTCAGATCTGCTTTCTGCCCTTTCACTACTTGAGTACTCATTCTTACGCCACCTTTATGAATGGAGAAGAGTATAAAAAGGGCAGGATCGTTAATGATCCCGCCTTTGAAGCTTCTATTGCGCGTCCAGTCCGTAGTTCCTGCACAAGGCACTAAGGCCGCCGGCAAAACCGCTTCCCACCGCCTGGAACTTCCAATCCGCGCCATGGCGGTAGAATTCGCAGAACACAACGGCAGTTTCTGTTGAGAAATCCTCGCCCAGATCAAACCGCAGAATCTCACGGTCACTGGAGGCATCCACGACACGCACAAATGCGTTGGATACTTGTCCAAAGTTCTGGAACCTTGCTTCATAATCATAAATCGTTACCGTAATCCCGATACGTTCAATGTTGGCAGGAACCTTGCTGAAATCAACCAGGATCTGCTCGTCATCCCCATCGCCTTCCCCTGTACGGTTATCTCCCGTATGGGTTACAGAGCCAGCACCACCGGATGGATTGTTGTAAAAAACAAAATCATCCTCGCCTTTGGCTTTGCCGTCCTCATGGAGCAAAAAGGCTGAAGCATCCAAGTCAAAATCCTTGCCGCCGCTATACTTGTTCGTATCCCAGCCGAGTCCCACAACTACCTTCGTCAGACCCGGATTCGTCTTGGTAAGATCTATCCGCTGTCCTTTGGAAAGACTGATCGTCACTGGCAATAACCTTCTTTCGTGAATAATATCTTTTACGGAGGCAGGATTTTATTGCAGTCCGTAATCTCGGGTCAAGCCGGCAAGACCATCCTTGTAGCCGCTACCGATCGCATTGAACTTCCACTCTGCACCGTTGCGGTACAATTCGCCTACCACTACACCTGTTTCAACAGAGAAGTCTTCTCCCAGGTCAAAGCGGATCAATTCTTCGCTGTTGGCATCATTTACGATACGCACATAGGACCGGGATACTTGTCCGAAATTCTGGCTTCTGGCTTCCGCTTCATAAATAGTAATGGTAAATGCCACTTTATCTACATCTGCCGGAATGTTCAGCAGGTCCACTTGAATTTGCTCATCGTCTCCGTCACCTTCACCTGTGCGGTTATCGCCGGTGTGTACAACGGAAGCATTCTCGTTCTGTTTGTTATTGAAGAAGATGAAGTTAGTCTCTTTATCTACTTTACCATTGGCATTCGTCAAAAAGACGGAAACGTCCAAGTCGAAATCTTTACCGCCGTCGTATTTATTGGTATCCCAGCCGAGGCCGACTGTGATTTTGGACAATCCCGGGTTTGTTTTGGTCAGATCGATCTTTTGACCTTTGGATAAATTAATCGCCATGAATAGAAACCTCTTTTCTTATATTGGAATTAGATGTAACGTTCAGCCAATTGGTTGATATGTGCTGCGTGTGCTCCCTCGCCGATAGCTGCGAATTTCCACTCTTCGCCATACCGGTAGAGTTCTCCGCAGATCAGTGCTGTAAAACCTGTGTAATTGTCTGTCAAGTTGAACTTGATCAGTTCGGCATTGCCTGTGGCATTAATAACCCGGATATACGCCGATTTAATCATTCCGAAATCCTGCTTGCGGTTCACGGCATCATAGATGTTGACTACGACCAGAACCTTGTGCACATCGGCAGGAATTGCCTTCAGGTTCACGTTGATCTGCTCGTCGTCTCCGTCACCCTCACCTGTCAGGTTATCCCCGGAGTGAACAACGGAGCTGTTCGGATTCTGCTTGTTGTGGAAGCAGACCAGATTCAGCTTGTTAGTCAGCTTGCCATTCTCGTTCAGGAGCAGTGCTGAGGCATCACAGTCTACATTCGCCTGCTTCTTGACGCCGAAGAAACCGCGTGCCGGCTCAGCCGGGTCCCAGCCCAGTCCAACGATCACACCGGACAGTCCGGCATTTCCTTTTGTTAAATCAATCTTCTGACCTTTTACTAGATTAATACCAGCCAAATTAACGTACCTCCGTTTCGGAAAGAATCACAGCTGTAAGTCTCACTTGTGGGTGTTATACCAGTGATACGACTCAAAAGCAAATACGTTTCATCCGTTTCGGACGAACTTCAAATGTGCTTACAGGCTGAATTCACTTGGACTAAGTCCCAGTACGCTGCAAATGTTCCGCACAACCGCTTTTTCCTGCTCGTCGAAATCACCGTCAGCCGCCCCGATAGCAGAGCATACGCCTACAATTACGCGTCCAATTTCAGGTTTGTTGCTGAATTTGGCGATGGACTTCAGCGCTTCCTGCTTACCGATCTCCGGAGAAAACTCGAAATTGCTGACATAGAAGTTGAACTGGTTAATGACATCTCTCATGTCAAATACCTTCAGTTCATTACTGAGATTCATATATCCGGCCATTTTATTCTTTTCGGCTTCCTCAATTTTGCCATCTGCAGCAGCTACCAGAGCGCAGCCTGCGACAACCGCGTTCATGAAATCTTTATTTTTAAACTTTTTCACCTGTTCAGTCAGTCCGGTTTTTGTGGTGTTCAACCAGTTTTTAAATGTGCTCATCGTATTCTCCTTCTATCATTAAGTGATGATAAACAAAAGATATTCCAGAGCCTCCTCTCCGCCGTTTCGACAGACATTTACTTAATGTTCCATATCCAAGTACTTACACTTCTAATATAACCGATTAAACGGGAAGATTCTAGTTTGCCAGATTTTCACAGGACCTTGGACAAGAAGGCTTGTGTACGCTCATGCGTTGGATTGCCGAACAGCTGCTCAGGAACCCCCTCCTCGACCACCACACCCTGCTCCATAAACAGTACACGGTCTCCCACCTCTCGGGCAAAGCCCATCTCATGAGTCACTACCACCATTGTCATCCCTTCACGCGCCAAATCCTTCATTACGGCCAGCACCTCACCGACCATTTCCGGGTCAAGCGCAGAAGTAGGCTCATCAAACAGCATAATCTTGGGCTCCATGGCCAGCGCCCGCGCAATCGCAACCCGCTGGGCCTGACCGCCGGAAAGGGAGGCCGGGTAGACCTCCGCCTTTTCCCTTAAACCGACCTTATCCAGCAGCTCCAGCGCCTTCCGGCGGGCTTGCTCAACAGGCCATTTGCGGACTTGAATAGGGGCGAGCATGATATTCTCGATTACTTTTTTGTGGGGGAACAGATTGAACTGTTGAAAGACCATGCCAAGCTCTGTGCGGATATCGTTAATCCTGGTGGTTGTGGCCATTAAGGACGTACCTTCTATAATAATGTCACCCTCTTGCGGCTGCTCCAGCAGATTCAGGCAGCGCAGAAAGGTCGATTTGCCCGAGCCCGAAGGCCCGATCACCACCACTACCTCCCGGATGTGAATATCGACATTGATGTCAGTGAGCACCTTGTGCGCCCCGAATGATTTGTGCAAATGTCTAACTGAGATCATAGGCTCCATATGCGATTACACCTTCCGTTCGATATAATTGAGCAGCTTGCTGAGGGAATACGTAAGGATGAAATAGATCAATGCGGCGGTCAAATACGGCTCCCATATCCGCAAATACTGGCCTTTCATCGTGTTGCTCCAATACATAATCTCCGGTGCGGCAATCAGTGCGAGCAGAGAGGAGTCCTTGACCAGAACTATGAATTCATTCCCGAATGCAGGAACCATCCGTTTGATGGCCTGAGGCAGAATGACAAAACGCATCGCCTGAAATTTGGTCATTCCGAGCGAAACTGCCGCTTCCCGCTGCCCCGGATCAATCGACTGGATGCCTGCACGGAAGATCTCGGCGGAATAAGCGGCAGAGTTCAGGGAGAGTGCCACAAAAGAAGTCATTAGCACATTGGTGCTGCCGTAAAACGCCGGAATCACCCCAAAGTGGACAATCAAAATCTGCACATACAGCGGAGTCCCGCGGAAAAAGTTGATGTAACAATGAAACGGCCAGCGGAAATACGCTTTGGGCGCCATTTTGCCAAATCCAACGATCAGTCCCAATATAGAACCAAAAATAATCGAGGCGATAGATACGCCAATCGTAAAAGCCGTACCCTTTAGCAATACCGGTATATAATGAACAATGATGTCGACTCTGAAATCCATAGGACTCTTCCCTTCTCTTCAGCTTAGATCTTGTTCTCCCGTTCAAAAAAAGAAGCATGCGCAATAGCAATCATTACGCATGCCTGGTTGTTCTTTCGCTTACTCTGCGTTCAGGAGGGTCTGGGTATCCGGCTCTTCACCGAACCAGGTTTTGTAGATTTCGGCGTATTTGCCGTTCTCAATTATTTTCTTGATCGCCGGGTCAAGCTTGGCTTTCCATTCACTGCCTTTAGGATAAAGAATGCCATAATATTCGGAGCCGAAATTTTCTTTATCGATGATACCTGTCAATTTCTCTTTCGGGTTGTTCTTGATATATTCGTTGACGATGGCGATATCCGCCACCACCGCGTCCGCTCCGCCGCCGTTCAGCTCCATCAAGGCTACCGCATTGCTGTCGTAACGCTTCAGATTGGCGTTATCGACACCCATAATTCCGCTCATCAGATCATCCGCCGTAGTTGCCGCCTGCACAGCCACCTTCTTATCCTTCAGGTCAAGCGCATTCTTGATATCGCTACCTTCCTTAACCATAATCATGTTGGTGGATTCAAAATAAGGAATGGAATAATCATAGGTTTCTTTCCGCTCGTCTGTAATGGACACCGAGGACAACCCGGCTTGGTATTCCGTACCTTGTTTCACACTGCTCAGCATAGTATCCCAGCCTGTGTTGGTAACGGTATAGTCGATGCCGGCTTCTTCCATAACCGCCTGGATGAAATCAATGTCAAAGCCCTTGATTTTATCTGTATCCATATATTCCATCGGTGCGTAGCTTGCATCACTGGCGAATTTGATTGTCTCTCCGCTGGCACTGCCGCTGTCCGCACTATTATTGGAACCACACCCCGCTACTGCAAATACCATTAATGACACTATAGCTGACATTATCCATTTATTTTTGCTCCCCATTCTTCAATCCCCCTACTTATTTGTAAAATACTTAAGGAGATTTTATCAGAACAGAAGGTATATGACAATTAACTTTTCTTTATTATGTAATATTATCTAACATTAAATTTATACATCAGCTGGAAGGTACCCGTTTCAGCGAGAAATAGAAGGATGATTTACAGCGTCAAACCTATATTTTCCGGTGTATATTTTCAATAAAAAAAACACCGCCAGAAGATGTAAATCCCGGCAGTGCCTTTTCTATTCAATATTTCCCTCATTGTTATCTTTCATTAACGTGGTCAGGTTAGAACGTCAAATCCCCGTCATACGAGGCGATTAACCGGTAGAGCTCCGGACGGCGGTCGCGGAAGATTCCCCATTCAATCCGGCCAACCTCCAAGGCATCGAGATCGAATTCACTAACCAGGACAGTCTGCTCATCCCTTCCGGCCTCGACAATCTTGTTACCCTGAGGACCGGCGATAAATGATGAACCGTAGAAGTTAATGCTGGACTCTTCATCCGTTTCTTCTCCGATCCGGTTCGAGGCCACGACAGGAATCAGATTCGCTGCCGCGTGACCCAGCATGCAGGTCTGCCAGTGATCCTTAGAATCTATCGATCCGTCCTGCGGCTCTGAACCGATGGCTGTAGGGTAGAATAAAATCTCCGCCCCCATCAGGCTCATCACCCGCGCAGCTTCGGGGTACCATTGATCCCAGCAGACGCCGACGCCAATCTTGGCATAACGGGTATTCCATACTTTAAAGCCGGTATCTCCGGGATTGAAGTAGAACTTCTCTTCATAACCGGGACCATCCGGAATGTGGCTCTTGCGGTACTTGCCCAGTACCGTGCCATCGGCATCAATCACAGCCAGGGAGTTGTAACGGGCGTAGTTCTTCTTCTCATAAAAGCTGATCGGCAGCACTACCTGCAGCTCTTTCGCTACAGCTTTGAAATGGTTCACTGCTTTGTTCTGCTCAAGCTCAGTTGCATAGGCATAATAGTCCGATTTCTCCTTCTGGCAGAAATACGGAGTTTCAAACAGCTCCTGGAGCAGAATAATCTGCGCGCCTTGGGCTGCCGCTTCTCTAACCAGGGTTTCGGCTTTGCGGATATTCTCATCAATGTCACCGGAACAGCTCATTTGTGTCGCGGCTACTTTTACTTTTCTCAAGATTCTGTCCTCCTTACGAATTCTATGACTTCCGGGCAGGCATCTGCTGTGTGGTGCAGTGTACATTGCCGCCTTCACCAATCACGGCCATTCCGTTCACTGTGCGGATTCTCCGGTCCGGGAACAGCTCGGCAAGCTTCTGTTCGGCAAGCTTATCTGTATTCGCAGCCGTTCCTCCGAACACCGGCAGGATAATCCCGCCGTTCACAAAATAAAAATTCAAATAGCTGAGCGTCAGACGGCTGCCCTCAAAATCCGTACGAGGCGGCTGCTGGATCGTGATGATCTCCAGTTTCCGTCCTTTGGCATCCACGGCATTTTCAAGAATGCGCAGATTCTCCTGGGTAATGCCGTAATTCTCATCCTGCGGGTCATCGCAGACCTGGATGATCACCTTGCCAGGTGCAGCGAAGCAGGCAATATTGTCGACATGCCCGTCGGTTTCATCCCCGCTCAGACCGCGTGTCAGCCAGATAATGGACTCTGTACCTGTATATTTACGCACATATTCTTCAATCTCTTCCCGGCCCAGCTCCGGATTACGGTTCTTGTTCAGCAGGCATTCCTCTGTGGTAAGGAGTGTTCCCTCCCCATCGGTATGAATAGACCCGCCCTCCATGACCAGCGGGGCATCGTAACGGGTAACCTGCACCTGCTTCAGAATCTGTGGAGCCACCTCATCATCCAGGTCCCAGGGGGAATATTTGCCGCCCCAGGCATTAAATTTCCAGTTCACACCTGCAAGTGATCCATCCGCACCCTTTACAAAGGTTGGGCCGTTGTCACGCAGCCAGGCGTCATTATGCCGGACCGGCAGCAGCGTAACATTGTCTCCCAGAGCCAGCTTGCCCACCTGTTCCAGCTCTTCCGGGTTCACCACTACGGTCACCGGCTCGAACTCGGCAATGGCACGGATAATCTCGGCATAGCCGCCGCTTACAGCTTCATAATTGTCCGGAAACACCATGGAGGCCTGGACCGGCCAGGAAATAAAGGTACGTTCATGCTCGTCCCATTCGGGTGGCATGATATAGTGTAGGTCTTTGGGATACATTCTTATAGTTACCTCTGCTATTCATATTTGGAGCGCTCGGGTCTCCCGGCAAAGCTCCTTACCCATCATACAATAATATAGGGTTGCGCTCAATTGCCGCACAAACAAATCCCCCTGGGAAAATCCAGGGGGATCAGGGTCTTGCCGTATTTTATAGCTTGATCTGTTTCACTATATTTCCTGCAAAGTCCTTAATGATGAAAGCTCCATTCTCCAGAATCCCGTAGGAATTGGGATGGTTCTCTTTGGGCAGGGAGATGGAGCCGGGATTCAGCACCGTGATACCCTCTTTGACCTCCGCTACGGGCAGATGGGTATGCCCCTGGATAAAAACATCGCCCGGTGCCAGCTGCGGCAGATGGTCGATGCTGAAGCCGTGTCCATGGGTGGCATAGATTTTCCGGCCTTCATGGAGGATCAGTACATAGTCGCCCATCATCGGAAAATGCAGCAGCATCTGGTCGACCTCGGCGTCACAGTTGCCGCGTACGGCCACCAGTGATTTGCCGTAGGCATTCAGCCTGTCGGCTACTCCCTGGGGATCATAACCATCCGGCAGCGGATTCCGCGGGCCGTGATACAGGAAATCCCCCAGTACAACAAGCGTATGCGGCTGCTCTTCTTCCACCTTCATTAGTGCCTGCTCCAGCCAGTGCAGTGATCCATGAATATCCGAAATGAACATTAGTTTCATGATATATTCCCCTTTTCCTTAATGGTCTATAAGTTGAACTTTTGATTACCCAATTGGCCTTGGTCGTGACTGCGGTGAATGTTTGGACTTCCGACCGCTGTTATGTTTGGATTTCGTGATTTAAACCGTTGTTCACGGGTGAAATCCAAACATAGTCCGCGCTTACGATGCCAGCTTTCCTGCGGAAAGCTCTTAGTCGGTCGCTACCACTCCGTAAGTATCCAAACTTCACCTACGCCACTTCTGACCTTTGGTAGGTCTTTCGTTCATCTTATATAGATTGTCCTATGTATCTATTTATCTTAACTCTCCTTGGGTCTCTAACGCAAAGCGGGCGCCCGCGGGGCGCCCTGCATTTTACGTTCTAATCTACTATGGCTTAAGGCAGATTCGAGGAACCCATCAGGAACCGGTCCACTTCCCGGGCAGCCTGCCGTCCTTCATTAATGGCCCATACCACAAGGCTCTGGCCGCGCCGTATATCTCCAGCCGCGAACACACCCTCCACATTGGTAGCCTGTGTTCCGAACTCTGCTTTGGCGTTGGAGCGCTCATCACGTTCAACTCCAAGCTGCCCCAGCACAGTCTCTTCCGGTCCGGTGAACCCTAAGGCAAGAAGTACAAGCTGTGCCTGTATGACTTCTTCACTGCCTGGAATCTCAACCGGAACCATCCGGCCCTGTTCATTCCGGGTCCATTCGATGCGTACGGTATGCAGCTCCTGCACATGTCCGCCGTCGTCACCGACAAATCGCTTCGTATTCACAAGATAACGGCGCGGATCTTCCTTATACAAGGCCGCTGCTTCCTGCTGGCCGTAATCCACCTTCATCACCTTCGGCCATTCCGGCCAAGGGTTGCTTGCCTGTCGGGTAAGTGGTGACTGCGGCATGATCTCCAGTTGGACCACACTGTGGCAGCCGTGACGGATGGAGGTAGCGACGCAGTCTGTACCTGTATCCCCGCCGCCAATAACGACCACATCTTTGCCGGCTGCAGAGATGTATTCGCCGTCTGCGAGGCCGGAGTCGAGCAGGCTCTTCGTGTTCAGCGTCAGAAATTCCATCGCCTGATGGATGCCGTGCAGCTCACGCCCTTCCAGCGCCAGATCACGCGCCTGCGTAGAGCCGCCGCACAGCACCACTGCATCATTCTCTGCTTTCAGCTGCGATGCTTCAATATCCCTGCCGATCTCGGTCCGGGTAACGAAGGTAATGCCTTCTGCTGCCAGCAGATCTACGCGGCGCTGCACGGTTTGTTTGTCCAGCTTCATATTCGGGATTCCGTAGGTCAACAGACCGCCGATACGGTCCGCACGTTCGTATACTGTTACACTATGTCCGGCTTTGTTAAGCTGCGCGGCACAGGCAAGACCTGCAGGACCGGAGCCGACTACAGCGACTTTTTTGCCGGTACGGCTAAGCGGCGGTTGGGGAACGATCCAGCCCTCGGCAAAACCTCTGTCCACGATGGCTTTCTCAATCGACTTGATCGTGACCGGGTTGCCATTCATCCCCACAGTACAAGAACCTTCACAAGGTGCAGGACAGACACGTCCGGTAAACTCCGGAAAGTTATTGGTCTTGTGAAGCCGTTTCAGGGCAACCTCCCAGTTGCCGCGGTATACCATATCATTCCATTCCGGAATGAGATTATGCAGCGGACACCCGGAAGCCATCCCGGAGAGCAGCCGCCCCACATGGCAGAACGGTGTACCGCAATCCATGCAGCGAGCACCCTGCTCCTTCAGCTTCTCCTCGTCCATCTTCTGCGAAAATTCATTCCAGTTCTTAATCCGTTCCAAAGGCTCGCACTCCGCAGGAGTCTGCCGCTGATATTCAAGAAATCCTGTTGCTTTACCCATACCTGTCATCCTCCGAGTCTCTCTAATTGGCCGCCGAATAACCAAAGGCGGCATTGTTGCCCCATTCGGCTCCAAAAAGACAGTTACTCTCTGTCACCGACTGATTATTTGTCACTGTAAAGCAGCAAAGTAAGACGCTGTGTCAAGGCGGTTTCCCGCCTGAAATGACTCTATAATATCATTGATCCTGCATAGCTTAAATGAATAATGTCACATTTTTTAAATAAAATTTCGGGTGTTGTCCAGTTGCAAGAAAAAAGGCTCCTCCCAGGGCAATGAGGCCATGGGAAAGCCCTTATTTGTAGCCTTTATTTCTATCAGGTCAAGATCAAACCAGATTCCAGAACATCGCAGTATTCGCCACAGCAATAATGGTAAACAAAATGGTGTTCAGGAAGGAGGCGAGCCATACATTGTTCGTTTTTTCAAAAATTTTACGGGCATATAGAGCTGCTACTAAAAGAATAGGCACCATAGCGAACAATAGAATGCCGTTCAAGGATTGCCCTGGATATAAAGCTACTCCAGTAATGAAATCTTTGCCATAGTGAGCTGCCATCCAAAGAATAAGTCCGCCTACATTGAGAATAACGGACAGCATGTATCCTCCTTTTTGGCCCCGGGTATTCGCATTCAGAGCTACAACACTGACAAAGTAGTAGATCAGGAAAAATGGCATGTAGCGCAGTGCAGTAATCAAATGCTCGGTTTCAAAGGTACGCACTGCAAAGGTCCAAATCCGGAAGTCCGTGCCCGCTACCGCCTGTACTGCGAATAAAAGCAAGTATCCTGCAGCGACTGCAATAATTGCGGTACAAAGGCTGGCGACAATGGTGATGATATCCAGATGTATGCCATAGCCGCTGAATTTCGTACCGGCCTGCTTCTTGGAGAAGAAGTAGAAAGCAAATGTTATGAAGGCCATAATAAGCCCGGAAGCAACCGCCCAATAGGCAATCTGGTTCGTAGTAGGTTCATTAAAGTAAGAGCCGGTTGTAAGGATATGATTCGCATTTTTAAAGATGATCCACATCACCAATGATACTACCGCCAGCACTGCACTACCCGTACTCAAATTCTTCATTTTTGCAGCGGCATCCGGGTTAGCCTTTTGATTATTTGCCAGAATGAAGCCTGCACCGGCTGCCACCAAGCAGACTACCGCCAGGATCACGGAAATCACACTCAAGTTATTCATCCCGTCTGCTTCTTTATCCATTAGTGTCGGGAACAAAATAGCCGGGATCAATGTACTGAACACGATTGCAGCCCAATATACGGACTTTTGAATACCAGTTGAAGGTGCGCTGACAGTTGCTATGGATGGTGTGACCGAACGCTTCAGGAACGGAACCTTGAGCAGCAGGCTTATAAGCGGAATCATGAGCAGGAAGAAGCCGATTAAGGCAATGAAGTTGCCCGCTTCTTTCATCCACCAAATCTGATGTGCCGAACCAAGATCAGCATTCGACTGGGCGGGTGAGGTCACACCCTTAAATGTATGGGCATAAAAATCAATTATATTTGCGGTTGCAGCTGTAGAAAAGTGATTCCATGGATGAATCTCATTTGGTGTAAACAGAATATGCTCACCCGTCTGCGAAGGACGTACTACCTTATCCTCGAGCTTCAGATCACCGGACTCTACCGTATAGAACTTACCGGCCTCCCCGGTTTGAATATCCGCTGAAAGCCCAAGGAAGGCTTTACCAGAGACAGTTGCTGCGAAATCTTTGTCTGTTACGGTACCTTTTACTTTCAGCTCTGCTGCACTTTTTTCCGGGTCAGACTTATTGAAGAAGAATTCATCGTACTTGCCTGCAATCATCCCAACCGTACGGTTTCCAAATGCTGCTTGCATCTGGTCTTGGGGAGCAACCGCCGAAGAGTAAGAGAAGTCCGCACCCGCAGTAATCCCTGCATAGATCATCCGCTGACCCGTCTGCAAAGCGTTTAGCTCATCCATATACATCGCCAGCAAGGAGGAGAATCCACCCATAGAGTGGCCGCTGACAGCGACATAGGCGTTGCCTTTATCGTCTTTTTTGGTATAATCCTGGGCGAAAATATACTTTGATGCATCAAATTGTGAATAAATCCAGAAAGTGCTGAACAGATCCTTTACAGGGATGTCACTCTCCCACCGGGAGTCACCGTGATCATACATATCCAAGGCTAGGACGATATATCCTCTTCTGGACATTTCGATCGCAGGCGCATCTTGCATTTCTTTAGTGTTCAGGTAACCATGTGTCGTAATAATAACGGGTCTGGGATCATCAGCTCCTGCTCCTTTAGGCATGTAGAGCAACCCTGAGAGCGTTCCGTGGTCTGCCTTGAATTTAATTTCTTTGACCTTCACGGAGTAAAACGAAGTATTGAACAGGCTGGCAAGGAAGCTTCCAAGGAGGATCAGTACTAAAGATAAGGCCAGTAACCCATTCGGTTTTTTGACGATCGAAACCATTTTTCTCATCATTGTAGCTCCTTTGTATTTAAGCTAAAAAACATACAACCCAAACCCCGAAATGTAAACGCTACCAAAACTTCAACTAAAGTATATAGCAGGTTGTTATTCTTGATAGTGGAATATCCTAACTAATAATTATAATTCTCAATCGTAATTATTTGCACTGGATGTAAAGAATGGTATCCTATTGTTACAAGTTGCTCAGGAGGTGTAGTTCTTTTGATACATGAATCATTACGTATTAACAAAATTTTGGACCTGAAAAAATGGAAGCGCCTTCAAGACTCGCTGGCTACTGTCACCAAACTGGCCATTCTAACGGTTGATTATAAAGGCATTCCTGTCACTACCCACAGCAGCTGCCAGTCGTTCTGCCAAAATGTACGAAAGGACCCTGATCTGCTGCCCTATTGCCAAAAATGTGATTCGCGCGGCGGTCTGGAAGCGGTTCGGTTGAATGCTCCTTACGTGTATCTGTGCCATTTTAATATCGTAGACATTGCTATTCCTATCACCGTTGATGATAAATACCTCGGCGCTGTCATGGCAGGACAAGTGAAGCTCTCAGATCCTGAGAATGGCATTGATCTGGAGCAAATTGTAACCTCCAAGAATAAATCCTTGCACCTGCTCACAGGGAACCCCTTAAAAGAACACTATGATAATATTCCAACCATGACTTATGAAGAAGTCGTAAAAATATCCAATATGTTATTTCTGCTGTGCAACTATATTATCGAGGAGGCCCTCAATAAAAATCTGCTTGTTGAAATGTTCGAGAAAGCGTCCGGCAACGATGAAACTCTAAACATCTCCACCATCTTGCCTGGCTACACCATTAAAAATATTGAATCTGTAAAAAAAGAAATGACTAATGCTATCGCTGATGCCTATCTAAAAAACACTTCAAATGATACAACGATTTGTACCAACTCGGTTCTCCAACCGGCCTGTGACTATATTCACCATAATAGGAGTGAAAATATAACGTTAACGCATATGGCTGAGCTTTGTCATATCAGCCCCAGCTATTTCAGCAGGCTGTTTACCAAGGAGACGGGAGAGAACTTCACGACTTATCTGGCACGGCTCAAGATCCAGTGGGCTAAACAGCTATTGGAAGTAACCGATATGCCAGTTGCCCAAATCAGCGATGAGCTTGGGTTCAATGAACCGGGTTATTTTATTAAAATTTTCAAAAAATTCGAAGAAATTACGCCCGCCGTCTATCGTAAGTATTATAGAGAGAAGTAGGCTACATAAGTAAAAAGGTGACATCTCCATATAACACGCCCCCTTTATCCAGCACAAAAAACGAGGGTGCCGCAAGCCAGTTACAGCTTGCGGCACCCCATCTATGCCTGAACGGCCAGAACGACCATACCAAGACCTGTAACGGTCAGCCGCCCGTATGTTTGGAGGACTGCCAGTTCTTCCCCAAGCAGCGGCTCCCATGCTCCCAGCGGTGGTAACGTAAACTTCGATCCACCCGGATTGGCATTGTAGACTACGTACAAGTGCTTCGCCGGATCGCCTCCGGCATGCTCACGCAGCGTATATGCCACAGTACCCGCAGGCGCTTTTTCGAAGAATAGCTTGGCGCGGATTTCCTCGGCACTGTGCATGCGGAAGGCGGGATGGGTCCGGCGCAGCAATATGAGCTTTTTCATGTAAGCAACCTCGTCCGCATAAGCGGCACAGCGCTCCCAATCCAGCCAATTGATCTCTACCGGTGATTTATAGCTGTTCTCCACACCTTTTTTGGTACGCATAAATTCCTGTCCGGCATGAAGGAACGGTATCCCCTGGCTCGTCAGCACCATGGCTGAAGCCAGGCGGTGCATTGCCCTGCGCTGCTTGTCGGTCACTCCGGCAGAGGATAGGACGATTTTGTCCCACAAGGTATGATTGTCATGGCATTCCATATAGTTCACGCACTGCCGGGGTTCGTCGGCGAACTGGCCTGTGGTCTGTCCGTATACCACTCCCCCGGTGATGCCTGTCTTCACCGCCTGCTCCAGTCCCGATCTGCCGCCGATAAACCCCGGTTCCTCATGCCTGAAAATATTACCCTTCACCGCATCCCGAAAACCATCGTTAAAATGTCCGATTCCTGGCAGTGCGTCTGCGTTGCTCTGGTTAGCCAAGCGTTCCATGGCAAGCTCGGTCTCCATGATCCAGCCCTCACCGATGGTCATGATGGAAGGGTCCATCTCATCCAGACGCCGGCGGATTTCTGCCATTGTGTCAATATCAATCAGGCCCATGAGATCAAACCGGAAGCCGTCCATATGATATTCTTTGGCCCAGTAGAGGACCGAATCTACAATGAACCGGGAGACCATCGTACGCTCGGAAGCCACATCATTGCCGCACCCTGAACCGCCTGACAAGCTGCCGTCCCGCTTATAGCGCAGATAATAGCCTGGAACCAGCTTCGTGAAATTCACACGGTATCCGTCATACACATGGTTATAGACCACATCCATGATTACACGCAGACCACGGTCATGCAGCGCCTGGATCATGGTTTTGAGCTCTGTAATGCGCACACCAGGCAGATAGGGGTCAGTTGCATAAGAACCCTCAGGGGCATTGTAATTCTTCGGATCATAACCCCAGTTATAGTGCGGCTGATCCAGCTTAGTTTCATCCACACTCTCTGTGGCGAAGTCATACACCGGCAGCAGCTGAACATGCGTCACTCCAAGATCGGCAATATGATCCAGCCCGGTCAGAATTCCCCCCGGACCGCGTGTTCCGCCTTCAGCCAGACCTAGAAATTGTCCTTGGTGGGCAATCCCGCTGGCCGGATGAATGGATAAATCCCGCAAATGAAGCTCATAGATGACTGCATCTACAGGACTTGCCAAAGGCGGCTTAGCTTCGGTCCATCGCTCCGGATCCGTACGGCGCAGATCAATAATCGCCGCTCTGTCCCCATTCACACCTACAGCGCGGGCGTAAGGGTCTGCGGCTTCATTCCACTGGTCACCGATACGCACGCGATAAGTATACAGCTTGCCCTCCAGATCACCGGAGACCGTCAGCCTCCAGGTCCCCCTTATCTCCCGGGTCATGGGCAAGCGGTCGCCGGCGGTCTGCTGCCAGGAGTCATAGAGAACAACCTCCGCCTCCTGTGCGGTAGGAGCCCACAGACAAAAGGCTGAGTAGGCAGCAGTATAGTTGAGGCCCAGATCATCCCCATCATAGCTGAACAGCCGGTCAAAATCCTGGTCGAATACAGAAATGCCCCCGGTTGCTGCAGGATCCCCGTAATAGATGGTTTCTTCCATTTCCCTTTGTACTGACAAATCCCTCTGTCCCCTTTACCCTTTATTAATTGGATATTATAACCTGATTATCCACCTTGCGCAAACGTTTGTACAGAGCGATTTATGGATCGGAACGGGCGGGGTCAGAGCCCTGCTCTAACTCTGTTCCCGCTGCGTTTCGTGATCCTTCATTCTATGTTCAGCGCTATCATGGTAAGAATGCCCCGATTCGGATAATAAGGAATATGGCGTATACTATTATCCTGAACAATCAACGCGGGTCCTGTGGCCGCCTCTGTCACGTCGTAACCGGTTCCCAGCACCCAGTGATAATCATAGGCATATCTCCCCCTCCAGCGGAGGCTGAACCACTTATCAAACTTCACGGCTACCGGACGCCCAGCATCAATCTCCGCCCGATACCTCTGCATGTCATTAAAAACGGATACTAAACCCGGCTGGTCCCTGTTCTTTGCACGCGGGAGTGCAGCACCGATATAAGCCTGAAGGCCTTTGGCGAAACTGCGTGCACTCATCCCCCACGGAGTCCCCCCGTAATGGCTGTATATATAATTTATATGTGCTGCTTTGGATTTAAAATGATCCGAACCCGGAATATTCCCGTAACCTCTCCTGGTGTGCCAATATTCGATTAAAGCGGCCATGGCCGCCGGCCCGCAGGCAGAGCCGGGCGAAGCTACGCCCGGCTCCCACTGTGTATAAGGCTCCACTTCCAGCCGATGTTCAGATCTTTCCGCGCTCATAGGGATATCTTTTCCTTCCGTTCCCTGAGTATCCGCTCAATGTCAGAGGCCAGAAACGGCTTGCTGACGAAGTCTTCCATACCTGCAGACATGCAGCGTTCCCGGTCCTCGGGTCTGGCATAGGCAGTTACCGCAACGATGAATGGCTGGTGGCGGGCTGGAGCCTCCTCCCTGATTCTGGCCGACGCTGTAATTCCGCTCATCACGGGCATCTGGACATCCATAAATAAGAGATCATACGGACGCTCTAGAACGGCCTCTAACGCCTGCTGGCCATTCTCCACCAGATCCGCCCTATATCCCCGTTTCTCCAGCATCGTAAGTAAAAGCTTTTGATTGACCGGGTGGTCCTCTGCAACCAGAATCCGCAGAGGACCGTACTTCGCTTCAGGCAGAGCAGGAGTGAGGCCATCTACAGACAATATGCCGCTTGAATCCGTATGGACACCATCATTCTGCGCTTTGGAATCTATGGACTGCCGATTATCTTCCGCCCCATTCACTTCCCATTCCTCATCGGTAACGACAGGAAGGGTGAAGTAGAAGGTTGATCCTTCGTTCTCTGCGCTCTCCACTCCTATCGCTCCGCCCATAAGCTCGACGAGGCTTTTGCAAATTGCGAGCCCCAGGCCTGTTCCCCCATATTTGCGGTTAATGGAAGGATGCAATTGGGAGAACGATTGAAACAGCAGCGGCTGCTTGTCAGTTGGAATACCGATTCCGGTATCCTGCACACTGAACTTCAGATTCAGCTTCCTTGCATTCGGGCAATATTCCGTTTTGACAGCAATAGAGACCTGGCCTTCTTCGGTGAATTTGACTGCATTGCTGACCAAATTAACAAGCACCTGGCGAAGCCGGTCTGCGTCTCCGATGATCAGCTCCGGAACATCCGAGGCGATCTGGCTGGATAGCCGGACATTCTTCTCCCCGGCTTTAGGTGCAAACAGTTCGGTAACCATCTCCATGACTGATTCCACACTGACCGGTTCATGATTAAGCGTCATTTTGCCGGCTTCGATTTTGCTGAAATCAAGAATTTCATTGAGAAGATACAACAGCGAAGCGCTGCTCTGGCTGATGATCTCCGCATAACCACGCTGTTCCTCATCGAGCTCCGTCTCCGCCAGCAGATCAGTCATCCCCATAATTCCATTCATCGGGGTCCGCAGCTCATGGCTCATCACCGCCAGAAACTCGGACTTGGCCTGGTCCGCCTTCTCGGCAGACTCCTTGGCGCGGATAATCTCCTGCTCATCGGTAATGTCCCGGAATACGACAACTGCCCCTTTGCGCTCTCCCTTGTCGAACAGCGGTGTTGCCCGATATTCTGCAAGAAAGCTGGAGCCATCCTTGCGCCACAATACCGCATCCATGCTGCGCTTAGACTCTCCTGTCCGAATAACCCTGAGCAGGGGTGAATCCTCAGGCCGGTAATGAACGGCATCCGAAGCCGTTTGCCGGATATGGTCCAGATAAGAACGGCCCATAATCTCGTCATGCTCAAACCCGAGCATCCTTACTCCCGCCGGATTGATAAAAGTGACTCTTCCTTCGGTATCCAGACCAAATATGCCTTCGGACACCGCATTTAGGATCAGGGTGTATTCATTGCTCAGCTTCTCTATTTGCTCGGTATACCGGGTGCGCTCTGTTATGTCACGTGAAATCCCGTACACTCCCACTACCTGCTTGTCGACAATAATCGGGATGTTGATCGTATTGATTTCGATATGATGTCCATCTTTATGGATCAATGTCAGATCATAGCTCTGGGGCTCGCCTTGACTGGCCAGTGTGAAGTGATGCAGGGTCTTCGCGATATCCTTTTCATGTACAACAGGTCCAAAATACATTCCAATCAATTCATCCATGGTGTAGCCTGTCAGTTCCTCCAGATTGGAATTCGCTGTCAGATAATCCCCTTGCAGGTTCATGGAATAGACCGCCGATGGATTATACTCGAAAAGAGACTTGTAGCGCTGCTCGCTCTCCTGAAGCATGGATTCAAAACGCTTGCGCTCCGTGATATCACGGCTGACAGAAATAATCTCCAGAATCCGGCCATGATCATCATAAATGTAGCGGCTATTCGTCTCAAACCAGGCATAACTTCCATCCTTGCGGCGGTAACGGAAAGTGACTACGGGAATGCATCCGGAATGCTCGCTATCGGACATCGTCACCTTCAACCGCTGCTGGTCATCGGGGTGCAGATAATCAAAGGCACTGGTCCCTACCATCTCCTCAGGCTCGTAGCCCAGCAGGGACCGGCTGGCGGAAGAACAATAGACAAAGACATTCCCTTCTACGGATTGACGCGAGATCAAATCGATAGAATTCTCCGACATCAGCCGGTAATTCCGCTCGCTTTCTCTTAACTGAAGCTCCATCTGCCGCCGTTCAGTAATATCCTGCATCATGCCGATAAGCTGCACAGGCTTGCCGTCAGGACCGCGCATGACATCCCACTGAATGTGAACATCTAGCATGGCAGTATCAGGAAGAATCAAACGGTAAGAGGTTTCACCGGATTCTCCCTTTTCCACAGCCCGTTCGACTCCTGCAGTCAGTACCGCCATGTCCTCCGGGTGTACCAGGGACAAGAAGTTCTCGTAATTCACGTTCTTTCCTGTACTATAGTGGAGAATCCGTTGCAGCTCTTCCGAGAATGTCAGCCTTTGTCTGGACAGATCCCAGATCCAAGAGCCTATTTTGGCGACCTTCTGGGCAGCGGCTAAGGCTTCTTCATTCTGCTTGCGGCTGTGTACGTTACGGCCAATCCCCATGATCCGTACCACTTCACCATTCTCATCACGGATCATATGAAAAGAAGATTCGAACCATAGATAATGTCCCTCTTTATGGCGGAGCCGGCGGAGATTGACTTTATTCTCCAGGAGACCTTGGGATTGGTTATCCAAGCCTTCAATATCATCAGGGTGATAGAACTCCAGCCGGTTCTTACCAATTACTTCTTCCGGGGTAAAGCCGATTTGCGGCAGCGAGGACGGAGAGATGAAACTCAGCGTTCCATCGGGCTGGGTGATGGAAATCATCGTTTGCTCATCTTTTATAAATAAATCATACAGATCGCGGCTGTCCACGGTCAGCTGATCGGCAATTATACGATCGGTGATATCTTGGGCGTACACAATAACATTCCGGGCCTGTCCCGCCGTCGCCTTGACGAAAGTGAGCAGAAGAAATACCGTACGTCCCGAACGGGTCTGGAATTTCTTCTCCTTGATGAGGGAACCGGCCGCTGATGAGGCAAGTTCTTCCATTAGGCGGTTGTGCATTTGGTGCCGTGCTTCCTCCCGCGAAGCAGAAGTATTATACAGCAACCCCTCGTCCAGGAACTCCTGTTCACTGCAGCCGAGAATATGACAGAAAGCAGGATTTACTTTTACCCATTTGGCTTCTTCGGAAGACAGTACTCCCATCCCCACCGGAGACATCATGAATGCAAGATCCATAATTCCGCTGTTGTCGTTATCCAATTCATTCAAGCCTCCCTCATCTCGAGCTGCTGCTAATGCAGTCCCACTGATGTATATTACCCAAGTATACGATAAGAGAAGTACAGAAAGAAATTCGCCGCACCTTCAAATAAGAAAAAAATAAATTGAAAATATTGACGGATCTAGGAGGTTCATCTATAGTTTAAGTTAATATTGTATTCGTGACCTGTTACCGGAAGCACCCGTAATGAAGGCTTATTAGCCTTTGCTGCGGGTGCTTTTTTTGTGTGGTCTGGTACAGGCTGACGGATGACTACCAAGGAGGAGAATAATGACTGTTCTTAAACATGCTGTCCTGACGTTTCTGGCGCTGCTGCTTCTATCACTGCCCCTTGCAGGTCTAGCCGGAGCTTCCGGAACTGAGCTGACCCCTTCGATTCAGGCTGCTTTTGATTTAACTGCTGCGGTTGCCGATTCTTCAACCCTAACCAAGCTGAAGAGCCAATACAGCGAACTGTCCGCATTGTCGGCGCAATATGACAGCAGAGAGGAGCAAATCCGCAAGCTTCATGAGGACAATGCGCAGTCGCTCATAGCCGTGAAGGAGCAAATCAAGAATATTGACCAGACTACTGTGGCCCGGCTTACTGCTGCTGTTGCCAGCACCAAGAACCGCTATCAGCCGCTCTTTGACCAGTATAGTGCGCTTAATACCCGCATCTCCCTGCTCAAGGGTCTCAAGGACAAGTCCTTAAATTCTGTACTGCGTACCCAGTCTGATGCCATGAAAATCCTCGTCCAGATGGCACGTCAGGATATCCGTGACCAGGAAGCACAGCTCAAAGCCGCCAAGGAGATCCGGAGCAAAAAAATAGCGGCGGTACGCAAGACCCTGGCCGGGATCGAAAGTCCGCAGACATCGATCAAGACCCAGAAAAGTGTTGCCGCTTCACTGAATACACGCCTGACTGCAGATTGGGGCGACTTCAAATCGGCCATCCGTAAGAAGAATCCCGCTTTGACCGGCACCTCCTTGACGTTATTACTCTCCGGTCACCGTCTGATCGCTGCCAGCAAGCAAAAGATTATCGAGCTCGAACAAAAGGTCGCCGCTATAATCACAGCAGCCTCCAAGCAGATCACATCCTGATCCTATCCGGATGCCCATGAATGTGTCTTCCGCCTGCACACCGGCATATGTTAGGTAAGAGGCACTGCCAGCGGGATGAAGGAGGCTTACATCTATGCATATCTGTATGATTGCACCGGAACAGTATCCGGTGCCGGGAGATGGCTCTGTCGAAATCTGCATCTGGGCTATTGCCAGAAAACTGGCCAGCAGGCATACAGTGACCATAGTGAGCAGACAGGCTCCTGGACTCCCCGAAGCCGATGAACTGGAGCAGGTGCGCATGATTCGCCTGGCTTCAGGTACACCCGGACGTTATCTCGCTTCGGTGCTGGACTACCTTGAAGGAGAGCATTTCGATCTGATTCAGATCGACAACCGCCCCCGGTTGATGGCCGCCGTCAAACGGCATCATCCGCACACACCGGTACTCCTGTTTCTCCACTCCTTGACCTTTGTGCCTGCAGAAACCCGGATTGCCCGCAGCCTGGCCAGGGCTGATCTGATCGCGGTTAACAGCCGTTCGCTGCAGCACCGGCTCGCCCGGCGGTTTCACGGTTTAGGCGGACGTATCAAGGTGGTTCCGCTGGGTGCAGACCTGACCCGGTTCTTCCCGGCAGAGCTGCCGGAAAAGCAGCAGGCCCGCAGAGCTTACCGCCTGGCTCCGGTCTTCACCGTCCTGTTCGTCGGACGGATCATTCCCCGTAAGGGCGTGCCAACATTAATTAGAGCTATGCGCCTGCTCAATATGCGTCTGCCGGCACAACTGATTATCGCCGGTCAAGGCAAGCCGCGCTATATCCGGCAGCTTAAGGCCATGTCCCGGCGTCTGGGAGTCCGCGCCCTCTTTACCGGCAAGATCGCCCATGAAGATATTCATGGTCTGTATCAGGCGGCTGACCTCTTCGTCTGCCCCTCCCAGCGGCATGAATCCTTCGGGCTGGTCAACGTGGAGGCTATGGCTTCAGGACTGCCGGTTATCGCCTCGAACAACGGCGGGATCCGCGAGATCATCGTATCCGGCCATAACGGATATTTGGTGGACCGTTACCGCGAGGCGGCTCCGTTCGCCAAATACATGCTGCAGATAGGCCGCCAGCCCCTGCTGGCCGCCAGAATGGGACTGCAGGGGCGGAGTGACGCGCTGCAGAATTTCGGATGGCAGCATACAGCGGCAGCAATGGAGGAGCTGTACCGTGTTCTTTTGCCATATGAAGAGAAGGAATACAAAGAAAAGAATCGTATGGATCCCCAGCTACGCGACAATGTGTAACAAGGAATTTGTGATGATATTCGCAGGGATACTCCTACAGTTAATATTATACTCAGATTGTAAACGTTGCCATTATGCGAATGGATCACTAATAAGGGCACCTAGACATTGGCAACCCCCTACAACACATTATTCGCTGTAGAAAGGGTGCATCGTTATGTTAATGATCAAAGCTATAGTAAGACCCGAGAAAGCGGACGCCGTCATGGCTGAACTGCTGCTTGCCGGCTTTCCCTCCATCAGCAAGATGGATCTGCTCGGCCGGGGCAAACAAAAGGGAATTCAGGTTGGCACCAATCATTATGATCAAATCTCCAAGAAGCTGCTGATGATCGTCATTCAGGATGATGAGAAGGAAGATGTTATCAGTATTATTATGAGAACGGCAAGAAGCGGTGAGCAAGGCTCTTTCGGTGACGGCAAAATATTTGTACTGCCAGTGCAGGAAGCCTACACAATCAGCAACGGCAAAAACCAGCTATAGGCCACTTGGCCAAAGATGATAAGCACACACGCAAAAGGCAGCAATGCGTATCCGGGATCGGATCTGATCCAAGGGATACCGCTTGCTGCCTTTTTGTATTCTTCTGTTTATCCGGTTCAAATCATCTGTATAACAGTAAGCACCAGCCCTACTACAAAGCCGCATACCGCACCGTTGACCCGAATCCATTGCAGATCCTTGCCAACCTTATCCTCCAGCATATTCACCAGACTGGCGTCATCCATCTGATCCAGGTTCTCTTTGACCAGAAGCCCCAGCCGGTAATGGTTGGCTTCAACGAAGTGGATCAGGGAAGCACGAATTCGTTCCTCCCAGCCCTGAATCCATTCCTGCTCCTTGTGGATACGGCGGGTCAGCATGGCATATAGCCCAAACAGCTTGCGCCCTCCTGCAGACTTCTCTTCTTCCAGCAAGGCAAGAACCTTACCGCGGAATCCTTCAAGTTGCTGCAGCAGGAACGCCGCCGTGGTCTCACTCTGGAGTTCATTCAAACCCCAATCCTTAAGCGCAGCGATCCGCGTCTCATCATTCACCAGTTGAAAAATAGCCACACGGATTTCCTGGATGATCTGCTCACGGTAGGGACTGTCCTCTTCGCGGAAATCACGGATACCGGATTGCACCATTCCCTGCAGCATTTCTCCCAGCATCTCAGCATCCACAAATCCGACGAAAGCCTGGAAAGCCATCCCCTTAAGTCCGCCCAGCTTCACCTCGGCCAATTTCTCGCTGGCGATCTTGCCCAGCATCGCCCGCGTCTCGGGACGGGCAGTCCAGCCGGAAATGCCTTCGAGGGCATAATCCAGGGCAGCCACGTCCTTCCCGTCATTCATGAGCTTGGTGATAATAGTATCCGCTGCCGTCCCCAGTTTGGCTTCACGGATATAACCAGCAGCAGCTGACTGGATATACGGCACAGCCTGTTCGGCCGGAAGCTTCTGCACGAAGCTGCTGATCTGTTCCAGCATTTCAATTCTCGCTTTTTTCCGGGCGAACAGCCGGGTTAGAAGAGTACCGCCAAGCGACACTATGCGGATCTTGCGAAGCTTATTCTCGATACTCGCCTTGTTCAGCAGCTCATTCTCCATCGCAGAGATCAGCGACTGTATAATTTTGTCCCGGTTCTTCAGCAAAAGAGAGGTATGAGGGATCGGCAGACCCAGCGGGTGGCGGAACAGCGCGGTGACGGCGAACCAGTCCGCAATCCCCCCGACCAGGCCGGCCTCAAAGCCGCCTCTCAGCAGGACAACAGCCAAATTTTCCGGTAAAAAGAGTGTAATCAAAAAACCGCAGG
Source organism: Paenibacillus sp. LS-5 (assembly GCF_056121505.1). Lineage (NCBI taxonomy): Bacteria > Bacillati > Bacillota > Bacilli > Caryophanales > Paenibacillaceae > Paenibacillus > Paenibacillus sp. LS-5. Next base: position 114,866 of record NZ_JBWAVA010000017.1, read on the forward strand.
CCATAACAGCCAGCGAAATAGTAGCTAAATTTCTGGATTTCATTCGGAGTTCCCCCTTGCTTCATGAATGGATGCTATCTGTAGGTCTGCCTTATATTGTACCACGGCAGAACTCTTAACTAAAAATCCTCCATTAACTCTGCAAGTAGAACGGATCTGGAATGCTATGGATGAATGAATTTCCTGAGTGGTTATGTTGAGGGGCGCACGGGAGATAACGTATATGTATAGATCGACAAGCAGAGGGCTGAAGAAAGGGGCTACCGAATTGCCACGGAGAACGCCGCACCGATTCTATACGAAACGGCCGACTTTATTACGGGGAGTCATGCGAAGTATGGGGCAGCTGAGGGCTGCGGCAGCTTTTTGGAGAGAGGTAGAGGAGAATGAAGGGAGCCTAGTGACGGCGTGCTCTATATCTGTAGATGCAGTATATTGCTCCAATGTTCACCATCAGCACAATCAAAAGAATTAGATGCTGAGTCGTTGTCAGTGCATTCAGAACTGGAATAAACATAATTATCCTCCCTACTCATCATTCATATAGGCAACTATTAGCAGACTGTTTTGTGGGTGCTGTATTGATTAAGCAGATGATCCAAAGCTACAGACTGTTCAATTACCTTGGGATGTGTCAAGAACCCGTATTTTTGATGCATCTGGTACAGCTTCTCCCTGGCACTTTCTACACGAAGCAGTGTCGTATCTTCATTGTTCTGCATAGTTCCACCTCCTCTGTGTAATATTTTAGTACAAGCTGTCAAAAAACGGAACCCGCAATGATGGAACGGAGTCCGCTCTCCCTTGGTTAGATACTAATATGTTAATATGTACGTTAGATTGCCGGAGTGTGAAAATAATATGAACCTAGGGGTGAATCTCAAGTTGAATATGGTTCCTGGGATTGCCCAGTTATATCAAAACCGCCTGCTGCGGACGGAGCTGGAATGCGAGGCTTTTGATCTGGCGCTGGAAGGCCTGGCTGGAGACACAGAGGATGCGGTGATCCATCAAATCTTCCGTGTCTTTGACGATGACACCGATCAGGAGGAGGTTATGTTCGGACTTGTCCATTTCGTGGAGAGCTACCAGATGGAGATGTACCTGACCCAGTTGCTGGAGTCGCTGCCGGACATGCTGGAGAATGCGCGCAACTGGGCCATTGTGCTGAACCAAAGAATTCTGGACGACGACATGACCCGCAGGGAGTATGCCGACATCGCCGCCGGAATGAACTCAAGGATCAAGAAATCGCTGGCGTTCCTGCTGGAGGAGATCAAAGAGGACAACCCGCGGTCTTACGAGCGTAAGGTGAATGCAGTTCTTGGACAATTGCAATGAAGCCCCCCGGGCTGGGGGACAGGATCAGCGGAGCTTGAACGTAAGGACGATTCTGGGGACATCATCATTCACCATGCGGGACAGGATGCGGATGGGTCTGCCGAATCTGACGTAATCATAGTCATCGCCTTTGGGATTCAGGAACGCGTCCGGAAGCTCTTCGGGAACCACGTAGGCATAGATTAGCCCTTTGCGCACTGCCAGTCTGACGATCGGCGATTCATCATATCCCTTGGCCCGCCACTGCTTCAGCGTCATCCGGAACACCAGCAGGGTGAGTGCCGATTCGTAGACCTTGCCTTTATATTTAAAAAGAAAATCCAGAGCGTACTCTGCATCATCCAGCCGCCGGCTTCTGCTTCTGACCACGGTGTAGCATTTCCAGCGGCGGGGGAGTCTGATGCTGAAGCCGTACTTTGGGCTCTGGTAGAGGAATGTTCTAGAGGAACCTGCAAGGAGGATGGGGCGTCTCCTTTTTATTGCCTGCTTTCTTATCCGGGCGACAGTCTTCATCACAATCACACCTTTGCAGTAATGAATTTGGGAGCGTACCTATACTAGCCAGAATATTCATAGCCCCCAAGGAGTGACACCCGTACCAGATTTTATTTTGCGCAGAACCGTTCCAATTCAACGATTACTGGGACAACATTGCAAATCTGGTGGTATAGTATAGATCGGCTAAAATTTAATTTAACCCGCAATGCTATTAACGAAGGTGAATCCAATGAACAAGCTTTTATTTCACAATATACCGCTGGGGGCTACCGGTGAACGAATTCCCCAGGCGAACATCGCCTCTGCCCGGACAAGTCGCGACATCGTAAAGCCCGGAGACCCCGATGGCGCTTACTTCCGCAGACTGGAGGAGGGCGGAATTCTGCTCAACTCCCCGCAGATCGCTGCGGTGCGGCATTACCAGGGCCCGCTGCTTACGCTAGCCGGGGCAGGCTCCGGCAAAACCTCGGTGCTGATCTGCAGAACCGGGTATTTGCTGTCCGTCCGGGGAATCTCTCCAAGCCAGCTGCTGCTGCTAACCTTCTCCAATAAAGCAGCAGCGGAAATGCGTGACCGGATCGCCCTATTGCCGGGTGTCAGCGAGAGCGACGCCGCACGCCTGCAGGCCCGCACGTTCCATTCCTTTTTCCTCTATTTCCTGCGCCGTCAGGGTCTTCAGCAGGAAATCTTCAGTGAGACACGCCGCCAGCACATTCTGCTGAAGCAGATCATGCGCGAGCTGGGGCTGCCGAAGGATGCCTATCCTCCGGAAACCCTGCTCGCGCTGCTCTCCACCTGCAAGATGAATCTGGGCGAGCCCGGCGATCTTCCAGAAACGTCAACCGCCGAGCAGGAGATGAAGGCAGTCCTCATGCTCTACGAGCAGTGGAAAACCGACAATTTCAAAATCGACTTTGATGATGTGCTGCTGATCGCCTACCGGATGCTGCAGGAGAAGCCTTCTCTTTTGCTGGAACTGCAGATGAGGTTCCTGTATGTGATGGTTGACGAGTTCCAGGATACGAATGCACTGCAGTATGAGCTTGTCAAAATGATCGCCCACCCGCAGCACAATCTGATGGTGGTCGGTGATGATGACCAGACGATCTATTCCTTCAACGGAGCGCGCAGCGAGTTCATCCTTGAATTCGAGAAGTTATATCCGGGTGCTAGGGTCATAACACTTGATATCAATTACCGCTCCGGCCCCGCGATTGTCGGCCTCGGCAACGGAATTATCCGCCACAATCGGCGGCGGAGATCCAAAACGCTGCAAGCGGCCAAGGGCAGCGGGCGACAACCCCGGTACCTGCGCCCGCAGACGGCGGACGAGGAAGCCGAGCAAATCGTGGATCATATCCTGAATGAGGTGGCCGGCGGGACCAGAGCTTACAGCGATTTCGCCCTCCTCTACCGTGCTTCCAGCAGCAACCGGGCCCTGCTTGAGCTTCTGCTCCTTCGAGATGTTCCCTACATTGATTACGGTGAAGGCCAACTGCTCTATGAGCATTGGCTGATCTCTCCGGTGCTGGATCATCTGCGGTTATCCCTGAACCGGCGAAACTTCGCTGCGATGGAGAATATTCTGCCGACCCTGTACATGAACCGGGAAAAAGGCATGAACCACATCCGCCGGATGGAAGCCATTCAGCCCAAGCAGGGACCGCTGATTCACCTGTTATCCTTGCCGGGAATGGAGGATTTCAAGGGCGTGAAGCTGAAGGAACGGCTGGAGCTGATCCGTGGCCTGGTTCAACTGACTCCATTGCAGGCAATCCGCCAGATCCGCACAGTCTTCTATGACTACTTCATTGAAGCCAATGAGCGGCATCAAGCCACGCTGCACCGGGAAATGCTCAAGGAAATGCTCGATGAGCTGGAAGCCTCGGCGGAACGGTTCGACAGCCTACAGGCATTCCTGGAGTTCATCGATCACGTGACCGAACGCAATGAGCAGAGCCGCCTGCCTGGCCTCAAAGAGCAAGGCAACCGGGTGGCGCTGATGACGATTCATAAGTCAAAAGGGCTGGAGTTCCCGGTAGTCTTCCTGATCGGGGCATCCGAAGGGATTCTCCCTCACAGCTCCGCGCTGGAGGGTGAGCGGCTGAAGGACAGGAAAACTGCAAAAACAGCTCCGATCAGCACAAGCAGCACCGTTGTTGTAGGCAATACAGCGGGACTCGACGCGCTCGAAGAGGAACGGAGACTGGCATATGTCGCCGTTACCCGTGCCCGCGAGGAACTGTTCATCAGCTCGCCTGCGCGGCACCGGGGCAAGAAAGCGGAAGTCTCCAGATTTATGCTATCCGCCTTCCGCTCTGCTGTATCGGCCGCTCCGTCCGCTCCTGCCAGGGCAACTGCCGTAAACAGCACGCCGGCAGTTGCCAGATCCTCCTCCGGGCGATCCCACGGAGGAAGAACCCATACCGTTCCCGTCTGGAATTGCACCGGCAGCAGCTGTCCGGGCTGGACTCGGATGAAGGCAGGCGGTGCTGAGGATCACCTATCCTCCAAGCCATGCCCGCTGTGCAGCTCTCCGATGGAGAAGAGCAGCCGGGAAGTCCCTGTGTAACAGAACGCAAAACGCCAGCAGCGCCTGTATCCGGCGCTGCTGGCGTTTTGGGTTGGGTAAATGGCAAAAGCCCCTTCCGACTCGGAATAATGAAAACGGTTATCCATGATGGATAACCGTCAGTTTCTTACAAGTCTGTGCTGGCTATATTCTCCTACCTAAATCTCTATCGGCTTCTATTTGAAGCTCTATCGTTTTGAAGCTCTATCGTTTTAGGTCCCATGTATTTCTGTGCGGTCCTTAGAATCGTTCTGTAATTTCCGAGTATTTCCAATAATGTAATTGAAAAAACATTATTTAAGTGAGTATCTTCGCAGTTAGATACTTCTTCAAAATATTTAAAAATGCTTTCTAACAAATTGATGTTTTTTTCCTCGCTTAATAGTTTAATTATTTCAGGCATGAAGATGTCCTCAATTATGACAGTTTCTAGCACCTCACCGTGAAACGCGATTGATTTTCTATACGCATCATCAGTTGATGGTAAGAATTCTAACATTTTTCTCAAGAATTCTTCCGATTTTTTAGTCATAAACGCTGACTCCTCTAGTTAAGCATTCTATTGCTTTCTCTAAATCATCTCTTAAGCATCGAGTATATCTTAGTCATTAAGACCAAGTTCCCGGATTTCGCTGGGTCATTTAACTGCTTTACCCGGTCTATAAAGTTCATTTACTATTTTTCTTGAATCTCCATGTTCTTTTAATCTCAACAGGTCCGTTCCTTTCAAAAAAGAAGACAAGAAAAAACCACAAGGAGCTATTACACCCGCATGTGGCTAATGATGCTACGTTTTAAAAGGAAGATGTGGACACTTTGTACAGCACTGATCTGCTTCTTCTTTATTTATTCCAAATTCAGGAAGTATGTTGAAATTGGCTATTTTTTTTCTTTCATAATTAATATCCATGCAAAGACCTAGTTCAATAACCTCGCTCAATAAAGGACAATAGTAATCCTCTTCCATATTTACTTCACCACCTTCAATAAAGCTTTAATAGCTTCTACCCATGTGATCAAACTCGTATATTACTTATTATTTCTCAACTATACTATCTAACAACTTATTTCCTTTCCTTATATCCCCAGTTATATTCACAAAACTTATTTCCATTTCTGAATGGTCGCCTAGAGCATGTGGAACTGAAATGCTTACTCCAATTGAATCTTGGGTGATATAGCTAAATGTGCCTGATTCATTTATCTGACTTACTTCATCTGATTGTTTAAAATAATTAAGTAAATCTTGAGCATCATATCCATTCCAGATATCTTCTATAACTCCTTCCTCTTGCAAATTTAAATCTTCATCATAACTTTTATAGTTACCCTGTGTATCATTAGCTAAATTAACTAACTGTGGATACATTATGTTAATCATGTTTTAGAATACTTGCTACTTTCAACTTCGTAACTTCCCCCTATACTTGATTCTCTACTATTTTTCGCTTTATCAGAGTTTAGCTCAGCTTTCGCACTACAAGAAATTAATATTAATAAAATTGGTATTATAATTATTAACCGTTGCTTCACATCTCTTCATCTCCATTCCAAATAATGAGTCTCTCTCTAACGTATAACCTCCTTAGTAAGATGGCGTTCTTTGTAGAGATCTTTGTCCTATTTACGTTGTTTCCGACGATTCTTCTTACTCGGAATCACCGAAGTCGTAGCTTGCTTATGTAAGAGACGAAGAATCCGGTTAATGTCATACGCTCGATCGGCGAGCACCTGTTTCTTCGTTAAGTCCATCTGCTGCTCCAGTATCTCGTAGCCGGTTACTGCATCATGCACTAACCTCCTCGAGTGGCCAGCTTTTTATTCTTGCTTAAGTTTTCAATGTAAAAAAAACACAAGCAATCATAAGTCGCCTGTGGCTTGGTATGTGTTTATCTAGACAGTTTGTTCTTGTCGTCCATGCTTCCACACTTCCATTGTCTATCAAGAATATAGAGTTATCGATTAAAGGCTCAAGTTCCAATCCGGATGTTTGGACTTGATTAACCTTATTGCCTCAAAAAAGGCTTCAGGACGCAATTTTTTTAGTGAATCGTTGTCAATAATTCCACGCCGCATAAAAATCTCAGCCAGTGATTCACCGCAAGAAGAACAGACCATTTCTTCGGTGGACGGATCAGAAGCCACCTGTACTAAAATCCTTACGACATCTTCACCGTCGAATTTACCAAGATCCATGGCAGCATCATCACGTTCAGCCTCGCTTGCGGACTTGTCAGTAAGGACTTGCAGTAATAGTTCCTTGGTCGCCATTTAGTCACCTCATTGTTCAATTAGTCGTTGAAAAGTTATGTTTATTGTTGTAAAACCCACCTGAGTTTATTTCCATTCCAATTGAGTTATCAAATCTGACCAATAAATCATTTCAACCTCGGTTACCTCGTTCTCAACTTCTTTCTTATAGATAAAATACTCTGGCTCTCCATTGTGACTATTCACTACTCTGAAGTCATACCAATCGTTCTCATAGATATTATTTAGTACTTATGGAAACCTTATTATTGATTCATAAAAGTTACTATTTCTCCGTTAATCGTTGCTTGTATCGTTGATGGGTTATCACTAATGAAAGGTGGAAGAGCAGAATGGATTTTATCAAAATCCGCCTTTGCAAATGCTTCTTCATCAAAACCAACTTCCACTGATGTAAAAGAGTACCAATCCTCACCTAAAAATTTTTGCCAATCACTGTTATACTTGTCTTTTGTAAATTTGAGTTCAGCACCATCTTGAATCATCACAACGTTATCTATTTTATACTTAGGACTATAAATAAGAATAGGGATTTGTATTTTATCCCCATCAGGGTAGCGAAAACCATATTCCTCCAGCCCAAGACCTACTCCATCAACACCTGCAACGAAATCTATTTCTTTGGAAAATGGATATATCCAGCCATTATATTCAAAAAAAGGTTCAGCTTGTTTGGTTGGTGGGAGAATTAATGAGTCGTTACATGTTTGCGTAAACTCCGCTAATTCGTTAGTCCATGTTTCTCGATTAACTTCAACTGTTTTATTGGCAATATCCGTAGACGGTTCTACCCTTTTACCATCGATTTCACTGACGTATACCATTGGCTCATAGTACTTCGTTACCTCATTTTCGGGAAAACCAACACCACCATGCAATACACCCGTTCGTTTAGAGTGAATGGGGGCGAACAACAGAGTGTTAGGGTACTTTTCGTTACGTGTCACAAATATGGGGTTGTCCTTCATATAAACAGATCGCTGCGAATCAGTTGTTGTAATGGAATGTTTCGTCATAATAAAGCTAAGTAAGGGAAATATACGTTTTCCCGATTTGCAATCAACTTTTCCTTCTTGTTCTGAAAACTGCCCCATTTTTCCGAGTGCAATTTGACAAGCATTCATACTGTCTCCCTGCTGAATCGGGGGACTCTGAGTATTCTGATGGTTCGAAGATATCAGTCCACCTTTACATCCAGTTAACAATAAAATAAAAAATATATTTAACCACTTCATTCTATTCATCTGTGGTAACCCCACCTTTGGAAATGCATTTAATTACTATAGCTTATCACTTTGCTAGTAGATTGGGATGCTCTTAGTTCAGAGCATCCCGTAAATTCTAGCTTAACTTCATCCATTACAATCAATAGAAATTATATAAATTCAATTGCTTTTAGAAGTATAAACACACCTGGCTGTTTGTCTACTAAATCCGGATGTCCACTTGGATCCGTATACCTAAGTGGATTGTTACTAACATACGTATACAAATTCAAGCTCAGCGGATTTGTTATCTGCCCCTCATAGTCCAGGCAACGCAACTGTAGCTGAACCACTAGTTGTGACTCTTAAAAAGAAAAAACCACATGGAGTTGTTACACTCGCATGTGGCTCAGGATTTGTCATAGTAAAATCTGGGATAGCTTTTTTTAAATCGAATATATACTATGTTTTGATAACTGGACTAATACATTACTCTCTACAACTTTATTTTATTTTTCACACTTAACAAAAGCCGACGTTGTCCAAACTCCTCTTTAATCTTCTATTACTCTTGCATGGTACCAGTGAGCTGATATCTTCTTTAACTTAAAGTGCCTTTTTATATCTGGCTTATTCACATATTTAGGTTTATGTCCGTCTCTTCTGTATACCAATGAATATCGACCATTTTCGATTTCAAATTCAACTTGGTTTTCATAAACTCTAATTACAGATAAATATGCCATATCTCCATGATGAAAAGCTTTTGCCACAATTTTCTCCAAAGATTTTTTCTCTTTTTGGCTCATCGTTACTTCAACGATATCTTCACTGTTGATATTTTCATAGCTTAAATCTACTGTTCCATCAGAATACAAATATATAAGAGCGCTTCATTTGACCCTTGTTGTACTCACGATAAGCCAAGTCCGCTATAGCCTGGAAATCGCTTTTATAGGTATCAAAATCTATTACTTTGTACTCCCAAGTAGACCACAGAAGAGTCCCTAGTAAAAGTTTACAACCTCCAAATAATACACTAAATGAAATGATGGCTATCAATACCGATTTAATTAACGATTTAACTTTTCTTGTTTTTATTAATTTCATTCATTCGATTAATCCTTTCAAAACTGTGTGACCTAATTTACAATTTACCTCATACCATAAAAGGGGTCTCCAACATGTCCATCTAATTCATTAATGATTTCTGTTATTATATGTCGAACTTCTCCACTCAAATCTCCTGCTAATGAAGCTTTAATAGTTTCATACAACCTTAATAAACCTAACCTTCCAACAATCAATGTTGCATATTCCGTGATTTCTTCTGAATTAAAGTCAACAATGCTGATTAGCCAATCTTCTATTTCACACTTAATTTCTTCATTTAGTAATTCATTAGTATGCCATTGTCTGTCTGCTAATTCTAACAAAGATTCTAAGGCATCTTCCAAGTCATATTTAGAGTCTCTAACATTACTTAGAAAACTACTAAATAAATTTTCCAACTCATCAACAGACATATAATCAGGCAACGATTTATAACGTATAGATTACTACCGACAAAAGAAAACCACACATAGTCATTAACTACATGTGGTCGATTCAGTACCATTAAAATACATGGGTATTCCATGGGTCAGATAAGTTGTTTGCTGGTTGAAGGATGGAATACGGCATGGTAGATTATTAATCAGTCGCCAAGTTACCCTTGATTTCATCAGCTAATTCAAGTACTTTTCTCCATTCAGGTGCAGTTCTAACAGAATTAACATTCCATGTATCACTCTTCTGTAACTCTAAAACTAAGTTTCTCAATATAGAACTTTTGTACATCACTTCATCACTAATGAACTCAGCATCATTCAATCTTTCCAAGGTCTCAACGTGTAAAAATGATGTAACCCCTGTATCAAATTCTTCAAAAATGTTATAACCGATTATCACATCATCCTCTTGTAACAAGTAAGTTCCGCACTTATTAATCGTATCTTCATATAGCTCCATAAGTTTTTTTATTGAGATTTTCTCCATTTAACAAATCACCCTTAATAATGAATAATCGTAGCTTTATCGCCAGGTAACGGTTTATAATCAGATCCTACCACTTTGACTTTACCAGTTTGTCCACTTGAAAATCCATAATAAGACCCGTCATGCACCCCTCCACCTGGATGATAGAACACGGACTTATCTCCATTTGTAAATTTCCATCCAGTACCTGCAGAGCCGTACGTACCTCTCGTCCAACCGTCTCCAAGAGCCCTTCCAATTTCATTAGCTGATTTTCCCCATAAAGCTTTGGGATTACTTAAAATATCATTGTAAGATTTTAATTCTGTTACCCATGTTACATTTCTGTTTCCATATTTACTCTTGTAGTACTCATTCCATTCAGCACCTGTGCGAGGAATCTGTGCAGAGTTACCCGTCCCCTTCGGAACAACCGCATCCGTCACCGTAGGGCTTTTTGTCTTAACGGTACTTACATGAGTGGCCCCATCCATTGCCATAGCTAAAATATACACTTGCAAATTTGCATCAAAAAATTCACGGATTAACTCTTCTCTTGCCCAGCTTGCATTTCCAGCACTGTTCTTGTACGTACTTGTTCCTGTCAATAAACCAAACAAGTAATTGTACCGGTTAGTATTCAAAATAGATGCAAAGCCGTATCGTTCCCATATTTTATCATGATATGCCTTATACAGGTCGCTTCCTTTATTCAGTTTATGCGCTATTGCATCATTCAGTAAGTACCTAAGTTCGTTTACATCATAAGGCTCCCATGCCTTGTTCCCGCTAGGGTCCGTATACCTCAAAGGATTATTCTGCACATACGTATACAAATTCAAGCTCAGCGGATTTGTTATCTGCCCCTCATAAGTATCCTCATTTATAAACCGCCCCACACTCGAGTCAAAATCCCGCGCCTGCGCATGGGAGTAGCCGCTGTAGTAATCATAGCCCAGGCTAGTGTAGCCGAACAGGTTGTCCGGGCCGGACCAGTTCAGGTCGAATTTCTTAGGTTTCTCGGTCTCTCCGAATTCGTCGTAGCGGTACCTTGCCGGCTGCCTACGTTTGCAATAAGTTGTTGAAAAAAAAGCTGATTTTCATATGGAAACCATATAAAATCAGCTATAACAAAAATCCCTATTCAACTATATACTAATTATTTGTCCCGAGTTTCCAATAATTCCCTCCTCCAAATAATTAGCAGGAACTGGGTCCAGTTTACCACCAATCATTGTGGATTTTATCATTCTTTGGTTTGCCAAATCATAGACTGTCACTAAAATACCGTCGAAGAAAACTCCGGATCTCATTGCATCCTCACTCCAACGAATTTCGATAGCTTTAGTATCCAGTTCGAGACGGCCAGAATAACCGAATAATACATCACTATACAACTGTACCAAGGTGATCTCATTCTCAACCGAAGATAATGCAGTTACAATTTTCGAACTGGTGTCTTCGACCTCTATGGCCCATTTCTGATCAGGAGACATTTCCATCTTGAGTATTCGACCGGGCACAATGGATGTATTCAAATCCACTCTCATATTTGACATCATAATATTCATCAAAATTTCCAAAGCATTAATAGCCTTTCCATTCACTAAAAGCTCACTGTTCTCTATCCTTATTCTTAGCGAGTCGGAGACTTGCACATCTCCACTCAAGAAATAACCTTTTGGTCCAAAGACTTTTTGAATCAAATAAACTAACCATTCCAATATATTTACCGTTTGTTCGCTGTAGGTCCATATCATTTGCTTACGATCTTTGGTCGGTTTCCAATGCAACCAGAGATCCGGTTGGCAGCTTGGCGGAGTATTATAATCAACAATAGAGGGATCAATGCTCTGTCCAGAATCCGAAAAATCCAGTGGATTATAATAAAATTCTCCATCAATCCCCACATCCTTACCTGGAACCATTGTAGAGAGTATCGTAACATCTCTTTTCATTCTTCTTGTTCTTGCAAGACCGTCCACTAAATAATAGGTCTCTTCATCTAATTGACGGTCAAAGTTTATGACTAGCTGCATAATTCACACTCCAATCTACTGTTAAGGAATTACTGCGTTTTCCGGGATAGTCCACCATAATGGCGGTAATAAGGACGGAACGAATCGAATAACTCTATAAGTTACATAAGCACCACCGGTAATTGTTCCCGCCTTTAGTAAATTGTTGAGTCTGTAAAATATATTGTGTAAACTCTCAAACCCATTAAAATGGAAGTAAGAGAAAGGTTGGGGAGAGCACAT
>NZ_JBWAVA010000018.1:0-115410 GCF_056121505.1 Paenibacillus sp. LS-5
GCCGCCAGCGTTCGTCCTGAGCCAGGATCAAACTCTCCAAATTGGTATTTAGAAAGAGCGATTGCTCATTTTGAAACTGACGATTCATTAAATGAATCTTTTAAAAATTAACGCGTTCCATTTGTTCAGTTTTCAAAGAACTTGCTCCTGTTATCTTAACACCTCATGTCAAGCACAGGAATTAGATCATATCATATTTCATTATTTCTTGTCAACTTATTTCTTCTTCGCTTGTTCATTCAGCGTCGATGTCTCATAAGCACAAGAGATAATATATCATGCCGATCTGATGTTTGCAAGCTTTTTTTATTAATAATTGAAGTAACGCATAATTCGCACGTATAGGGCACAAATTGATTTCCATAGTGCAATATATATGGCTACAATAAAGCTAAATTAAAATCTGCAATACCAACATTCATAATCCGTCTGGAAAGGAGAAACAATGAACGACAAATCCATACAGGACTCACCGCCTGTAATAAATGAAGCGAAGCAGCGCCATTTGCAACAGACTACCATATACCGTATTTTATTGGCCGTCAGCTTTGTCCATTTATTTAACGACTCGATTCAAGCGCTTATTCCAGCAATGTTCCCTATTCTTAAGGACAATATGTTGCTCTCTTACGCTCAAGTGGGATGGATCGCTTTTGCTCTCAATATCACATCTTCTGTGATTCAGCCCGTTATCGGCTATGCCGCTGACCGTAAACCACGTCCAATATTGCTTCCGCTAGGGATGTGCTGCACCTTCGCCGGTGTATTCCTGCTGGCTTTTGCCGGTAATTATGTATTGGTGATATTCTCAGTGATGCTCGTCGGATTCGGTTCCGCAGCATTTCACCCGGAAGGCATGCGAGTAGCTCATATGGCTGCGGGACAGCGCAAGGGATTATCACAATCCATCTTTCAGGTTGGCGGCAATGCCGGACAGTCCCTGGGGCCGCTGTTAATGAAGTGGGTATTCATCCCGTTCGGACAGATGGGAGCGCTTGGATTCACCGTTATTGCCGCTGCAGGTATCGCTGTTCAGACCTATGTAGCCAGCTGGTACCGGAAAATGTTGAATGAAGGATATACCTTCCGTAAAAAGTCTGCTTCACGCGCCATTGATCCTGCACGCAACAAAAGTATTTTGACGGCCACTATTATTCTGGTCTTCCTGGTATTTGTCCGTTCCTGGTACGGTGCGTCTATCGGCGGTTACTATGCCTTCTACTTAATGAAGAATTATGGGATGTCCATTGATGATGCCCAAATCTACATTTTTATGTACTTAGCTGCTGGTGCGGTTGGCACATTCTTCGGGGGACCGCTTGCTGACCGCTTCGGACGGCGCAATCTGATCCTGATCTCTATGGTGGGAACCGTCCCTTTTGCACTGGCGCTTCCTTTTGTGAGTCAAACCTGGGCGCTTGTTCTGCTGGTGATATCAGGTTTCATCCTATTATCCAGCTTTTCAGTGACCGTGATATATGCCCAAATGCTGTATCCGGGAAACATCGGGACGGTCTCCGGACTGATTACCGGACTTGCTTTTGGACTGGGCGGTATTGGTTCTGTCGTCATTGGTGCGCTTATTGACCGGATTGGCATCATGTCTGTATTCATAGCTTGCGGGTTTCTGCCGCTACTCGGTCTCCTTGCTCTGCTGCTCCCCGGAGATCAAAAACTGGAGGAATGGGCTGCAGAATAATTAACAACATTTTCAAACCTATCTTACGAAACCATGCTTCTTCTCTGTTGAGAACGCCCCAAAGAGAATTATTCATTCACAGCATTATGCGGTACAATTAGTTAAAAGTTGAATGATTCCAATGATCTCGGGTTAGAGGAGGAACACCATTGAAAAAAGCACTGGCAGGGTTCCGCAAAGGGTATGGCAAAAAGCTTGTTTCCATTCACATGTGGAATGCATGGCTGGTATTGATTCTGGCAGTGAGCGGTTTATTGCTGGTTGGCGGTTTCTGGCGGGAGCTGCTTGGTGAGGGGCGGGTGTGGCTGAAATGGGCGCATATCGCTTTTGGGCTGATGCTGCTTGTTCCGGTCCTCTATTATTTGCTGCTTGCAGCCAAGCATTGGAAGAGACTGAAGGGAAAGAACTCGCAGAAGTCCAATGTGGTCTTTGTAATGGTGATGCTGATCGGCTGGATTGTATCCGGGATTGTCCTCTGGCAGTTCAGGATTGCCGGTCCGAGAGCGGCCAATACGGCGCTGTTTATTCATGATCTGCTCACATGGGTAGGGCTTCCGGTCATCATCTACCACTCCATTACAAGGGTCAAATGGCTGAAAGAGCCCAAGAAGCGCTCCATTGTGCCGGAAGTGGCACCAGAAGGTGAGCCCTTGGATATCAGAGTTACTCAGAAGCCTACTGCTCCTGGTGGACCTCAGCCAGTATATACACGGCGTGGTTTTATTAAAGTGGCTGTCGGAGCGGGTCTTGCGGTAACGCTTGGGCCTACCTTTGTACGTTGGATTGGCAAATCGTTGCAGCTTCCTGGAGCCGCCGAGTATGCAGCAAGCAATGCTAATATCCTCGTTCCTGATCCTGTGCCTCTAGCGGATTCCTCACCTCCCATTGGAGGCGGAGCAGAAGGTAGTTTCCGTGTATATACTGTAACGGATATCCCTGCCTTTGATAACGGCAATTGGTCTTTTACTATCGACGGTCTCGTAGACAAAAAGTTCACTTGGAATTGGGATGAGTTCGTCAAGCTTCAACGTGAGGTTCAGGTTAGCGATTTTCACTGTGTCACCGGCTGGTCTGTCTATAAAAACACCTGGGAAGGCCTCCCGCTCGCAAGTCTGCTCGATATGGCCGGAGTAAAGAACATGGCAACGACTGTGAAATTCTATTCCGGTGATGGCGTCTACACCGATTCACTGACTCTGGCTCAAGCGCGTATGGAAGATGTAATGGTCGCTGTGCTTCATGACGGCAAACCTATTCCGAACCAGCTCGGTGGCCCTGTACGTCTGGTGACTCCACAAATGTATGCCTACAAATCAGTGAAGTGGCTGAACCGGATTGAACTCATTGAAGAAGACCATGTTGGCTATTGGGAACAACGTGGATATGATAAGGATGCCTGGCTGCCTAACGCGAAACGGGTATAAGGACAGAGGTAACTGTGCTATATAAGCTGAACTTAAGCATGATGGACGACTGATCTGAGAAACCCTTGTGGATCAAAGATTTCTCCAATACAGCAAATTGGATTCATAAGTTCCAAGGATCCACTATAATTCCTTATAACAAAACGCCCGTCCTCCTGATTTGCAGGGGACGGGCGTTTTGTTATCTATGACAATGAAGATATCAGAATCATACTTGCCGCAGCCTTCTTCCTAGCCTTCCAATAGCCGAAGCAGCTCGTCCTCATCCTCAATCACTTGAATACCCAGCTGCTGAGCCTTGGCCAGCTTACTGCCTGCTTTTTCGCCGGCGATGACGAGATCAGTTTTTTTGGAGACACTGCCGGACACCTTGGCGCCAAGCGCCTCCAGCCGCTCTGCTGCTTCTTCACGGGTAAGCTTCTGCAGCGAACCGGTAAGCACTACTGTTTTGCCGCTGAAGAAGGAATTGGTATTCACTTGGCGTGGAGCTTCCGGTGCCTTCGCTTCTACACCGAGTGTAAGCATACGGTTAATACTGGTTACTACAAATGGATCTGCGAAGAAGCTTACGATGCTCTCGGCTACAATGCCGCCAATGTCAGGAAGCCCGGACAACTCCTCTGCGGTAGCATTCATGACTGCTTCCAGGCTTCGGTAGTGATCAGCCAGCATTTTGGTGGTTGCTTTGCCTGTGTTCGGAATACCTAGTGCAAACAGGAATGACGCAAGGTCCCGCCCTTTGCTCTCTTCCAGCGCCTTAAGCAGATTATCGGCTTTCTTCTCTCCAAAACGCTCCAGCTTCACAAGCTGCTCGAAGGTCAGTTCATATAGATCTGCCGGTTCCCGCACATCCAGTTCCTCATGCAGCTGTCCGGCGGTCTTATCGCTGAAGGTCTCAATATCCATCGCATCCCGTGAGGCAAAATGAGTGATCCGCCCGATGATCTGCGGCTTACAGTTCAGCTTGTTGTTGCAGAAGAGGTGGGCACCGCGCATTTCAAGCGGGAAACCGCAGGCCGGACAATCCTCAGGGAATATAATCTCCCCCCCGTCACTCTCTTCTGTCACCTTGCCGAGAATTTCGGGAATGACATCGTTCGAACGGCGGATGAACACACGTGTCCCCAGAGCATGCTTGAGGTTCTTGCGTTCAATATCTCCAACGTTGTTCAAGGTACAGTTCTGGACAGTAACTCCTGCCAGCTCCACTGCTTCCACGCGTGCCAGAGGAGTGACTTTGCCAGTGCGGCCCACGTTCCAGCTGACCGACTCCAGGATCGTTGTGGTTTCTTCCGCCTCGAACTTGTAAGCCACCGCCCAGCGCGGGAACTTATCGGTGTAACCTAACACCTCACGGATACGGAAGTCAGTTACCTTGATAACCGCGCCGTCAATCAGATAGTCCAGACTCGAGCGGCTCTCCTCGATCTCTGCCAATTGTTCGGTAACTTCGTCAAAGTTATCAAAGTAGGTAAGGTACGGATTGACCTTAAAACGGTTATTCCTCAAAAAATCCATCATTTCCTGATGGTCTGTGAACTGTACACCCTCCGCATAACCTACATTATAGAAGTAAGCGTTCAGCCGGCGGTCGGCGGTCGTCTTAGGGTTGAGGTTACGCAGCGCTCCCGCTGCCCCGTTACGGGCATTCTTGAGCGGTTCAGCCGCCCTAGTATTATAGTCAGCCAGTACAGATAGATTCATAATTCCTTCGCCCTGCACTTCAATGAGACCTTCCTGGAATGGAATCGTTAATGGGACTGATTTGATGGTCTTTACCTGGGCAAGGATGCCTTCCCCGGTCACCCCATTACCGCGGGTAGCCGCTTGTACAAGCACTCCGTCGCGATAGGTCAGATTCAGCGTTAAGCCGTCAAACTTCAGTTCTACCGCATAGCAGGGCGCCGGAAGAGGATGATCAGGATTCTTGGTATTGTAATCATTCACCAGCTTCAGCAACCGGGTATTCCAGCTGCGAAGCTGTTCAATATTCTGCGCTTTATCCAGACTCCATAGCGGAGCCAGATGACGGTGTGGTGTGAACCCTTTGAGCAGTTCTCCCCCTACGCGCTGAGTAGGTGAATGAGGCAGCACGATGCCGCTCTCTGCTTCCAGGGCTACAAGCTTATCGTAAAGTGCATCATATTCTTTGTCGCTGACCTTCGGCGCATCCAGCGTATAGTAATGATAGTTATATTGATTCAGCTCAGCTACGAGCTCCTCCATAGTGTGCATAGCATCCATCGGGGAACATCCCTCCATCAAATAGTATCCTACGGCTAGCGTGGACTAAAAACGCATTCGTTAATCGCAAGCGAATTATTCGACTTTGGTAATTGGCGCAAAGCCGGCCAGCAGACGCTTCACACCCACCGGCGCCGGAAAAGCAATCTGCAGCTCCGTATCGTTGCCGCTGCCCTTCACGGAGACAACGGTGCCGGTGCCCCATTTGCCGTGGGAGACCTTGTCGCCGGCCTTGTATTCGCCGGGCGCCGATGCTCCCGGAGCGCGCTGCGCGCTTCCGGTGGTCACGGTCACGCGGCTCGCACTAGCCGCCGCGGACGCAGTGCTGCCGCCGAAGCCGGCGCTCCCGCCGCCTGCCGGCGCATTACCGGCAGCGCCGCTGCGGCTGCCGAAGTTCCCCCGGCTGCCACCCCCGAAGCCGCGGCCGCCATAAGCACCGCCAACCTCCGCTCCGCGCCGGAAGCGGTCCGAAGCCCCACCGGTATCTTCCTTCAGCTCCTCCGGAATCTCCTCCAGGAAGCGCGACGGCGGATTCGCTGTCGTCCGCCCGAACAGCGTGCGCATCCGGGCGCAACTGAGGAACAGCTGCTTCTCCGCACGGGTGATCCCTACGTACGCCAGACGCCGTTCTTCTTCCAATTCATCATTGTCCTGGAAGGCCCGGCTGTGCGGGAATACGCCCTCTTCCATCCCGATAATGAAGACAGTCGGGAACTCCAGCCCCTTAGCGCTGTGCATGGTCATCAGCACAACAGCGTCACTGCGCTCTTCATCATCGTTCACGCTGTCAATGTCTGCGATTAGTGCCAAGTCGGTCAGGAAGGAGACCAGTGACTTATCTTCATTGTTCTTCTCGAATTCCATGGTGACTGACAGGAATTCGTCGATATTTTCCAGCCGGGAGCGGGATTCAAGGGTGTTCTCATTCTGCAGCTCCAGACGGTACTGGGATAGCTCCAGAATCTTCTCCGTAAGTTCCGTCACTGAGAGGAATTCCACCATACGGTGCAGCGCCTCGATCATATCGTAGAACTCCACCAGAGTATTGCGCGTCCGTCCGGCGAAGCCAAGGTCATCCACCGTCTGCAGCGCACGGAAGATCGATACACCTTGAGACGCAGCGGATGCAGCCAGCTTGCCTACTGTCGTATCTCCCAGCCCCCGCTTCGGAACATTGATAATCCGCGTTAAGCTGATATCGTCATCGGGATTGGACAAGAGACGCAGATACGCCAGCAGATCCTTGATTTCTTTGCGGTCATAGAACTTGATCCCGCCGACAATCTGATAGGGGATATCCGATTTGATCAGAATTTCTTCTATTACACGCGATTGGGCATTCGTCCGGTACAGGATGGCATGGTTCTGGTAGGCCTGGCCCTGCTTAACACTTTTGCTGATCTCACCCGTAACAAAGTAGCCTTCATCATGCTCAGAGTCGCCGCGGAACACTTTGATCTTCTCGCCTTCCGCAGAATCCGTCCACAGCTTCTTGGGCTTCCGTCCCGTATTCAGCGCAATCACGCCATTGGCTGCATTCAGAATGTTCGAGGTAGAGCGGTAGTTCTGCTCCAGCATAATCGTCTTGGCTTCGGGATAGTCCTCTTCAAAATTCAAAATATTCGATATATCCGCTCCGCGCCAGCGATAAATCGACTGATCACTGTCGCCGACAACACAAATACGGTGATGGCTGTCCGCCAGCATCCGGCAGAGCATATACTGCGCCCTGTTCGTATCCTGATACTCGTCGACATGGATGTACTTGAACTTCTTCTGGTAGAAATCCAATACCTCCGGCACTTCCTTGAACAATTCGATCGTCTTCATGATCAGATCATCGAAGTCCAGCGAGTTGTTGGCTCTCAGCCGCTTCTGGTACATGGTATATACTTTGGCCACGAGACCTTCCATATAATCGCCGATTTTCTGTTCATATTGTGCGGGCGTAATGAGTTCATTCTTGGCAGTACTGATCATCGACTGGACAGCCTTGGGTTCAAACTTCTTCGTGTCGATATTCAAATCCTTCATGCAGTTACGGATAACGGATAACTGGTCAGTAG
Organism: Paenibacillus sp. LS-5; assembly: GCF_056121505.1. Classification (NCBI taxonomy): domain Bacteria; kingdom Bacillati; phylum Bacillota; class Bacilli; order Caryophanales; family Paenibacillaceae; genus Paenibacillus; species Paenibacillus sp. LS-5. The sequence goes on from NZ_JBWAVA010000018.1 coordinate 7,434, forward strand.
AATCCAGAATGGAGAAGTTGGAGGTGAACCCGATCCGCTCAATATCCTTGCGCAGAATCCGCACACTCATCGAGTGAAAGGTGGAGACCCAAATATCCCGGCCTTCCGGTCCTACCAGCTTGGAGACACGTTCCTGCATCTCCCGGGCGGCCTTATTGGTAAAGGTAATCGCCAGAATCGCCCAAGGCGGCGCTTTGCGGTTCGCAATCAGCCAGGCAATGCGGTGGGTAAGCACACGTGTCTTCCCGCTTCCTGCTCCAGCCATAATCAGCAAGGGACCTTCAGTGGTTTCTACAGCCTGACGCTGCGGAGGATTAAGCCGGCTAACGGCATCCTGTATGTTAACAAGTTGCATGTGTGACATGCTCCTTTCTGAATATCGTGAATTAAAGGAACGGTATCGCCGTTCTTTTATAGGGTAAAGTCCATCTGCGTTGTTCTCTTAACCGCCTGTACGGTAAGCAGCGCCTGCTGCACATCCCGGTAGATGATATTCCCGACCACTACTGTATCACATAGGGCAGCAGCCTGCTCAGCTTCTGAATCAGAGGTAATCCCGCCTCCATAAAATAACTGACTATACTCAACAGTTTCTCTTACGGTCCGTACCGTCTCCATATCGCCAAAGGTACCGCTATATTCCAGGTAGACAATGGGCAGGCTCATCAGCTTGTCTGCAATCTGCGCATAAGCAGCGGCACCTTCTCCGCTCAATGAGCAGTCGGCACCTGTAAGACGGGCCACAGCAGAGTCCCCGTTCAGCACAATATATCCTTCTGCAAGGAAATGCTCCCATGGAATCAAGCTTCCATAACGCTCAATCGCCCGACGGTGATGACCCAATATCCAGTCTGGTTGCGGGCTGTTCAGCACCATGGGAATCAGATACAGATCAAAACCCGGCACAACCGCCTCAAGGTCTGAAACCTCAAGTGCACAAGGAAGTTCGAATTGACGCACTCTTGCCAGCAATTCAGCTGTATTCTCATAAGTCACTCCGGTAGAACCACCGACCAGTATCGCGTCCGTCCCCGATAAGCAAACCGCAGTAAGTTCAGACTCTCCGAGCTCCCGGTCCGGATCCAGCTTAAAAACATGCCTCCACTGCCGAATCGTTTGCCTTATTTCATTCATCTTCGTCCATCCTCATTATTCAACCGATTAGATTGGGTACGATTTACATGCTTTTTATTCATGCCAAAAACACTTCCGCTCCCGCAAAAGCTGTACCTCTAGTCTATGCCAGCAATAAGGGGGGTGTCAATTTAAAGAGCGGAAAAATGCGAACATTTTTTCGCCTTTTTCCGCTCTTTAACGCAGCCCTTTGAACTGGCTCAAATCTTCCTCAGAAACAAAGTCTGTATAGAACCCGTCCACACCCATGCGCGACAATTTAACAATCTCTGCTTCGTCATTAAGAGTGTGCACATAGATACGGGCTCCGGCTTTTTTCAGCTTCTGTACAAAACCATAAGTGGCCCGTGTGTCAGGCATGGTGATATCCACACCGCTCTTTTTCACAAAATCAATCACTTGGTCATCACTGTCCTGTGACTGGTATAGGGTATACAGCACCTCCGGGAAAACATGCACCTTGTTAATCACATCCAGCATGTCCTGGCTGTAGATCTGCGGAACCACCCGATCCAAAAGGTTCGGATCACGGTGCTCTGCCGCCTCCGTAATGAGCTTGAACTGCTGAGTTATCAGCTCCGGCTTAATCTCCTTCGTATCTGTAACGATATAGGCATCCGGATAAGCCTGCATAAGATCAAGGATTCTCTCCACATCCAGCGGAGAATAGATATTCAGAATGGGACTGTTCATAAAGTGGGCATAATCCAGCACAGCACCTTGTCTGGCAGCAGGCAGTACCGTTTGTTGACCCAGCAGCTTGCTCATATTATTCGTCCACTCGTGACGGGCGACTAGCTGATCGTCAGTGGTAAGGAGTAAATCCACTTCGAAGACCCGGCTTTCTTGCTCGTAATTGGCTACAAAGGCTTCAAAAGAGTTGGTATACGCATGTCCGTTGATTCCCCCCATAGCATGGGCAACGATCCGGTGGGATGCGAAGCCGGTTGACGGCTTATTCTCTTGGTCACCGAGGGTAATCACTAACATAGAGATCAAAGCAAAGATCATAACGACTGTAGCAATGACTTTTGTTTTTTTCATAGATGTGGTTTCCTTTGCAACAGTAGGATTAAAAAAGAAGAAACGGATGTGTCTTCCTCAAATTTCAAGGAGGGCACCCGTTTCAACAGGTATAACTATTCGAATGTAATAAGTTCAGTAAGCATTTTTGAATCCGTTACGAATGGTCTTCCATATAATCCGGATATCGAACAGCAGCGACCAATTCTCGATATAGAAAATATCATGCTTGATCCGCTCCTCAATGGAGGTATCCCCACGGAGACCGTTACTCTGTGCCCAGCCGGTAATTCCCGGACGCACATGATGCTTGACCATATACTTCGGGATTTCTCCGCGGAATTGCTCTACGAAAAAAGGACGTTCCGGCCGCGGTCCCACCACACTCATCTGGCCAAACAGCACGTTGAAAAATTGTGGCAGCTCATCCAGGCTAGTCTTCCGGATAAAGGTCCCGAACCGGGTCCGGCGGGGATCAACAGGAGTACTCCAGCCCGTATCTTCCTCCCCATCCTGCTGCATCTTCATCGAGCGGAACTTGTACATCATGAAAGTGCGCCGGTTCAGCCCTACCCGTTCCTGTCTGAAAATCACCGGCCCCGGGGAAGTCAGCCGCACACCGAGAGCCACAATGAGCATCACAGGGGACATCACAATAATGGCAAACAGCGAGAAAAGGATATCAAAGGCGCGTTTGGCCAGCTTGTTGCCGGTCATATCCAGCGGAATGTCACGCACATTAATCATCGGCATTCCAGCAAAGTTATCAAAGTACGGACGGGCTGGCAAATAATCGAAGAAATCAGGAATAATCAGCGTCCGTACTCCGGCCTTCTCGCAGGCGGCGATAATTGCCGGATATTTAGAATGGGCATCCAGTGGCAGAGCAAGAATCACTTCGTCCACCGGCAGCATTTCCAGCATCCCAGGCAATTCATCCACTGTTCCCAAAATCGGCTTGTAGCGTTCCCCTTCAATGCCATCCCATGTGTGGTAATCATCCAGAAAGCCAATGGTCTCATACCCGAGCTCCGGGTACTGCACCAAGTTGTTGTAGAATCTTTTACCCAAAGTACCGGCCCCCAGAATCAGGACGAATTGACGGTTGAAGCCTTTTTCGCGGAGGGACTTCAGCATTTTCTTGAGCACATAACGGTACAGCATGATGGACAGGACATTTAAACCCATATAGATCGCAAGGTATTGCCGGGATACGTCAATTTCCTTCAGAAAGAACATTAAGCCGAGCAGCATAAAGATGGCCATGATATGCACCTGGAAAATCTTAATGAACTCGTCGATGAAGCGTTTCTTGCGCTTCGGTAAATACAGTGCGAGCACAATTCCAATTAATACAGAGATTGCGCCGTAAATAACGCTCCAATAAGCATAGGATTCCACAGGCAGTGTATTGTAGGATTCGAGTAGACCACTTCTGAATTTAAGCCACCAAGCCACTAGAAAGGACAGTTGAATGACCAGAAAATCGGCTACCATATACAGCTGTGTCAAAAACCTCTGATTACGGCGAATCATAATCTCACCTCAGCATTCGATTCCGTTCTTGAACCGGACTCCCCGGAGACTGTAAGGCTCTGCGCCGGCGAAGGCACGGCCTGGGGACGGATCAGCGCATTGCGTACCAGTGAAAGCAAGAACTTCACACCCACTCCGGCATAGACCGCTCCATTTATCATACTGTTGTACCGCTTGCTATAATGCTTGCGGTGAAATAAAATCATTGCCCGATGGAACTCGTACACGATCTTGAACGGTCTGCGCCGTGCACTGCCGCCCTTGAGATGTACAATGGAGGTCTGCGGATAATAATAAATCCCCCATCCGGCCTCTTTGATCCGGAAACACCAATCCAAATCCTCACCGTACATAAAAAAGTCTTCATCCAAGCCGCCGACCTGATCTATCGTCTTCCGCCGCAGCAGCATAAACGCCCCGACGAGACAATCTACAGGATAATCCTGATCGGGATCCAGATAACCTAGTTGATAGCCATTGAATCTCGGCTTGTCCGGGAAGAGCTTACTGAAGCCAAAAGCATAATAGAAAGAAGCAGAAGGAGTCGGAAATCCCCGCTTACAGGCCTTGTCCAGTGAACCATCCGGCAAAATTACTTTACAGCCCGAAGCTCCAAGATCCGGCCGGCTGTCCATAAAGGAGATCATCGTCTGCAGGGTATCCTTCCGCACGACCGTATCCGAATTCAGCAGCAGCACATACCGGCCTGAAGCCACTTCCATTCCCTGATTATTAGCACGGGCAAATCCGACATTCTCACTGTTAGCGATTAACATCACACCAGGAAATTCCCGGCTGATCCGCTCTACCGAGTCATCCCGGGAGTTATTGTCTATTAGAATGATTTCATAGAAAAAATTAGTTACCGAATCATATACCGACCTCAGACAATCCATCGTCAGGCGGCATGTATTGTAATTTAGGACAATGATACTGACATCTACACTCAATGCGGTACGCTCCTGACAAATATAGTAATCTATCGACAACCATTATAACACAAAACCTCTCTGATAGGCGTAGACGACCCGGGAGGTTTTAACAAATTTATCCACATAAGCAGAAGAGACTGCGGGAGATATTAGGAGTTGCTGCAGCACTTCTATTAAATTTCTCGCTTCTCACTTCTTATCTCTCACTTCTCAATCTCGTAACTTTGTCCTGAATGTACTTGCGTTTGTGCTTGAGGTTCTTCCATTGTGTAAAAAAGGAGCCCCAGGCTTTGATTAACTTCGGTTCCTTTATCAGCATATACCCGTGTGCCGCAAGCTCGTAAGGCAAAGCATAGAGGAATGTTGAAATTAGCTTGCGGGCAGGTTCGTTTTTATAGATCATTTTGTAGCGGTTAATATAGGAAATTCTCCGGATGAACATTGGTTTGCTGTCACGACCAGAAGTTTTCCAGCCCCGTTCGTGATGACCAATCGCTCCAGCATCATAATAGGCTAACCAGCCGAAGAGTCCAGCCCTCCAGGCTACATCCACATCTTCCTTATAAGCAAAGAAATCTGCATCAAAAAACTCTCCGTCTATACTGATATCCTCAATCATCCGCCGGGAGTACATGGCCGCCGCACCAGACACCCCAAATACTAACCCGGATGCCGGCCAGCTCGCAGCAGGCTCTCCCGCGCCACGATCAAAGGCACGCCGCGCCCTGTTCATCCGCAGTCCCGTGCTATCTACAAGAGAGTCATCCGCTTTTAACAACAGCTTACCGGTAGCGCTGCCGATCTGCGAGTTGGCTTCCATCTGCTTGATGAGTCTGGATACATAATCCGGCGCAAGCGTCAGATCCGGATTCAGAACCAGAACATAGTCTGTATTCGTGGCAGCAATGGCCTGGTTATGGGCGGGGGCGAAGCCGGTGTTAGTGTGGTTTTCCAAGATAATTAGAGAAGGAACTCTTGCCTCCCCTTTTAAAGCACCCTCCGCCCCTACTTTCTCCGGTTGGGCTAAATAGGCCTTCGCTTGGATTCTACGACTGAACTCTTTCACCTTATCCTTACAAGCGTCTGCTGAAGCATTATCCACTACCACGATCTGTTCAATAGGATAGTCCTGTGCCATGACTGCTGTCAGACAATCCTTAATATCCTCCGCGCTGTTGTAGGTAACAATATGTATGCTGACGGTTTTGTTATTGATCGTATGATTGATATTATTTATTTGGTTATTCATAAGAGCCCTCGGATTCTGGTATATGTAGCAGGTAAGCATGCTGAGCCAAAGCTAAAGCAGCTTCATTCCATTATACCGAAAACAAGATGGGGCGGCTATGTGTGCTTGTAGTGGTCTACTTCATAAAAAAACTCCCAACCGCCAGGCGCGGTCAGGAGTTCTCATTTAGTTAATCTATTATCATGTTATTAAGCATTCCTTTATTTCAGCTCAAGCAAAAAGTCCCTTAGCCCTTCACGCCATGGCCGTATATCCTTGAACCCGTTCGTGCGAATGGATAGATGCTCCATCACCGAATACGCGGGACGCGGCGCCGGACGTGGGAACTGCTCTGTTGTGCAGGGTTCCAGCTTTGCAGTAAATTTCAACCCCAGGATATCCTCCGCCTCAGCGAAGATCGCCTGTGTGAACTCATACCAGGTACAGAACTCACTATTTGAGGCATGGTAGATACCATACTTTTCCGTTTGTATAAGCTCCAGCAAAAACTTGGCCAGATCCACCGTATAGGTAGGCGAGCCCACTTGATCATCCACTACCTGAATTAGTGGTTTTTCCTGCCCCAGCTTAAGCATGGTTTTCACAAAGTTATTGGCATACTTGCCATACACCCAGGAAGTACGCACGATGAAGAACTTCGTGGATAAGGACTGCACGAGGATTTCTCCAGCCCGCTTCGATTTACCATAGATAGTGTTAGGATTGGTATTATCATATTCATGGTATGGCCGTGTTCCCGTACCATCAAAAACATAATCCGTGCTGATGCATACCATCTTCGCTCCCACCTTCTCCGCAGCAAGTGCTACGTTCCGGCTTCCTGTCGCATTAATCAGATAAGCAGCATCGATGTCAGTCTCTGCGACATCTACTGCAGTATGAGCGGCACAATGAATCACAGCATCCGGCTTGAATTCACCAATGATCTCCACACATTGATCCAGATCGGTAATATCCATCTCCTGGCGGTCACAACCCAGCACCTCATGACCTTGTGCCTGCAGCAACAGTACCAAATCCTGACCCAATTGCCCGGCTGAGCCTGTTACAAGCACCTTCATCTTAGGCATTACAGAGAATCCCCCAGACGGCTGCCGTACTGGAGCGCGGCATATTTCTGGTATTCCCCCGATTGGATACGGGTCCACCATTCCTGGTTATTCAGATACCACTGTATCGTTTCCTTAATCCCCGTCTCAAAAGTATGCTTAGGCTTCCAGCCCAGATCTCTTGTGATTTTGGTAGGATCGATGCCGTAGCGGCGGTCATGGCCAGGACGGTCTTGAACATACGTGATCAGTGAATCTGGTTTGCCCAGCTCTTGCAGCACTGTGTTTACAATATGCACATTCGTACGCTCATTGTTCCCGCCAATATTATATACTTCACCATTAACACCTTCATGAATGACCAGATCGATGGCACTGCAATGATCCTCAACATACAGCCAGTCACGAATATTCATTCCATCGCCATAGACCGGCAACGCCTGATCCGCAAGTGCTCGTGAAATCATGAGCGGAATGAGCTTTTCAGGGAATTGGTAGGGACCATAGTTGTTGGAGCAGCGGGTGATATTTACCGGCAGTCCAAATGTCTCATGGTAAGCACGTACCAATAAATCCCCGCCCGCTTTACTTGCCGAGTAAGGGCTGTTTGGAGTTAGTGGAGTCTCTTCCGTAAATAACCCGGTAGCTCCAAGCGATCCGTATACCTCATCCGTAGATACCTGAACGAACTTCGTAATACTGTACTTTTTAGCCGCGTCCAAAAGCACTTGCGTACCCAGTACATTCGTCTTCACAAATACTTCCGGTTCCAGAATACTCCGGTCCACATGTGACTCCGCCGCAAAGTTGACCACAACGTCAACGCCTTGGCTAATCAGCGAATCCATCGCCGCCACATCAGTAATATCCGCCTTAACAAACGTATAGTTCGGATGGCCTTCCACGGATTTCAAATTCTCCAGATTGCCAGCGTATGTCAAAGCGTCAACATTGATGATTTTGTAATTCGGGTGCTGCTGCAGCATGTATATTACGAAGTTGCTGCCGATGAATCCGGCTCCGCCGGTAACAAGCAGTTTCATTTGTGTACCCACCTTTTTCCTAGAAGTGATAATGTATGAACCGTTTCCGGACGGAAGCGATTATTCGCAATAAGTATTAATCAAAGTTTAACTCCGCATCCTTCAATAACGGATGACGCTGGTCTTTATCCGACAACACAGGAGCAGACGTAGGCCAATCAATGCCAAGCGCCGGATCACTCCATAATATGCCGCGGTCATTCTCAGGGGAATAATATTCGTCCACTTTGTATAAGACTTGGGTGTTCGGCACAAGTGTGCAGAAGCCATGAGCGAAGCCCTTGGGCACCAGCAGCTGGCGTTTATTATATTCACTAAGGATAACCCCGACCCATTGGCCAAATGTAGGCGAGTTACGGCGGATATCTACGATCACATCATAAATAGCCCCGGTGAGCACACGAATCAGCTTTGTCTGTGCCTTCGGATTCAACTGGTAATGCAGCCCCCGTAGAACACCAACCTCTACCGAGAGGGATTGATTGTCTTGGATAAAATTAAAGTTCACGCCTGCTTTATGCATGATTTCTTCATTATAGCTCTCCATGAAAAAGCCCCGGTTGTCGCCATGGACCACCGGTTCAAGGATGGATGAACCCTGCAACTTTAAGGATGTAACCTTCATTTAAAACAGCACCTCCATAACTAAAGTTTCAATTTCCCAAATTCCTCACCAAATACAATATCTTGTGCCAAGTTGTGCGCTTTAGCTAAAGAGGCGTGTGTACCCGCATCCGTCCACCAACCCTGGAGAACATCGAATGTTAACTCTCCACGATTAATATATGCATTGTTCACATCTGTAATCTCTAGTTCTCCACGAGCTGAAGGTGTGATTGTCTTGATAATATTGAATACTTCACTATCAAACATATATATTCCTGTTACTGCAAAATTTGATCTAGGGTTCTGTGGTTTCTCTTCAATGGAAAGAATACGGTCACCTTGCAGTTCTGGTACACCAAAACGTTTCGGATCAGCAACTTCCTGAATCAGAATTTTAGCTCCAGTTTTTTGTTCACGGAAATTATGCACATAAGGAGCAATATCATCCTCAAACACATTATCGCCCAGAATAACAACCATTTGGTCTTGTCCGACGAATTGTTCAGCTAAATCAAGAGCTTGGGCAATTCCACCTGCTTCATCTTGTACCTTATAAGTGAAACACACACCCATTTCTCTTCCGCTTCCTAATAAATTCACAACATCTCCCATGTGTTCCTTACCAGTGACGATAAGAATATCTTTCACATCAGCCTGTTTAAGTTTGTACACAGAGTGGAAGATCATTGGATATTTCCCTACTGGTAAAAGGTGCTTATTAGTTACTTTGGTTAATGGGTACAGTCGCGAGCCTGTACCTCCTGCAAGAATTATGCCTTTCATAATACCCCTCCAGAATCACCATTCACTTCTGCTTTTGAAGTAAATGCCCAATATTTATTTAGAGCGAAATTCAATATAGGAACTACAATTATTGCTATCAACTGACCTATCATGTAATTTAAATTCAATATATTTTGGACTATATAGAGGATTGATAGGTTAACAAGTAAACCTATTAAAGAAACAATAAGATATTTCAAAAAAAATTGTATGTGGAATTTTTGTTTGAAGGTTAAAATACTGTTTAAATAATAAGAAATAATCAAAGACAAGAAGAAACCACATGTTGATGATAACAATGGATTTAAATCTGCCAATTCAGTCAATAGCCATAAAGTCCCCGTATGCGCTAATGTTCCAATACCCCCAACAAATACATAACTAATAAGTTGGTTAGAAAAAAAGCGATTAAATGCCATTTTCATCATCGTTTATGTCTCACCATTTGATTCACTTTGTTTGAGGTATTTGTTTTCCGAATCATACAGGGTCCTTTCGTCTTTCAAAGTAACTCTACTCAAATATTATTCCCGGCTCTGTTTAGTTTCTACTAATTTTATGATATCTCTTTTCATCATACCCACTTCTTGAGTTAATTGCCTTAACTTATGGGATAAATTAGATAGCGATATGCTAAGACTGAAAATTATTACTAAACTACATAATATACCTAAAAGAAAAACGAAATTAGAAGGTTCTTGGAAGCCGAATAGATGAGTGAAATAAAAGGCTATTTTTGGTATTAAAGCCACAATCAACATAACAACTACCATAGAAATCCATAATAAGGCATACTTTAATTGAAGTTCATACTTTTTAATCATATTTATTAGCAGAAACAAAAAAAGTACCGTCAGCATTATTAAAAAAATCTGAAGCTTGAAGGGAAACATTTGTATCATCCTTAATTCATTTGTCTTTTTCGCGAAAAATCAATAACAATTGCAATAGTTACTTTTATCATATAGTAGACAGACTTAAGGGCCTTAATAGAGGAGACCCCGCCGATTCTCTCCCTCATTTGAACAGGAATTTCCATAATTTTATATCCATTTCTACTTAATGCCATTATTGATTCAGGCTCAGGATAATCTGTGGGGTAATTTTCTGAAAAAAGCTTAATAATACTTTTGTTACATGCTCTGAAACCAGAGGTCGGATCACTCACTTTTTGCTTTGTTAATAGACTTAATAAACTTGCAAAGTAAACTATTCCCACCCTTCTACTGAAAGATGATTGAAATCCTTCTTTTTCCAGAAACCTTGAACCAATCACAAAATCGCACTTCCCGTGTATCAAGGGTTCAATTAAACTTTTTATGAACTTGGGATCGTGTTGTCCATCTCCATCAATCTGAATAGCAATATCATAATCATGTTTGTTTGCATGAATATATCCAGTTTGCACTGCGCCACCTATTCCCAAATTACAAGGAAGATTAATAATTTCCACTCTATTACGTTCACAGATCACCTGCGTCAAATCACTTGAATGGTCATTAATAACTATAAAATCTAAAAAATCAGCATACTCAGCTAGTTCGTTAATCAACTTTTCAATATTATCTTCTTCATTATAGCAAGGAATAATACCTAAAATTCTCACTTTTAACCTCCTTCTTTACCTTTTGTTAGTTATTTTTGTTTCATATATTCTACTGATTAAATATATCATTCTCCAGAAGTACCATTTTATTTCATTGAAAAGTTTAAATCGAGGAGAAATCCTTTGGGGATTCATGCAAAAAGTAACCAAGTCTTTAACGGCACTAGACCACAAGAATTTCGAATGATTATGATCTTTGTAGAAGATTGATTTATCCTTTTCAAGAATTGCTATAATCTGTTCTGCAACTTCAGTATCATTTTTAGCCTTAACTATTGATCCAAGATTATTCTTCTCAATAATATCAGAAAATACATCCCCTTCTGAGGATATTATTGGCAACCCGCACCAAATGTAATCCAATAATCTGGTTCGATAAGAAAACCTTGTTTCAAAATGATTTTCATGAAGAGATATACCTATATCAGCCTCTAATAAGTAATCACTTCTATTTTCATATGCTACCCAATCATTAAAATAAACAATATCTTCTATTTTTAGTTCTTCACACATCATCCGAAGTTTTTTTAATTTACCAGGTTCTTTTCCAACAGGCGGATTCACGCCCATAAAGAAACACTTAATGTCTAAACGGCTTGCCTTTACTATTGCCATCGCTTTAATTAAAGTTTCTGGATCTAACCAATCCCAAATCCCCCCTCCCCAAATAATAACTTTATCAGATGTTTTAATATTCGGATACTTTCCCTTTAGTACTTGACTCCTCTTCTTTGGAGGATTATCGGGAATACCAAAGGGAACTACTCCAATTAAGTTTGAGATGTTTTTCCTTATCTTGGAGTATAAAGTAGGATCGATTTTTTGATCAGACAACATTCCTAACCAAAAATCTTTTTGCTTTTCCGAAGCACAATAAAAGAAATCGCCTCTTTGCAATTGTTCCTTTATAACCTTTACTGTTGTACGGTATTTAATTTTGCTTAATAAACTACTATCTAATCCCTCAAGATTTTCTAAGTGAAAAGGGTCATATAGGTCAATACCTATTGCTTTATCAAAGTATTTTATGAATGGGTATTTCCAAAGCGTCAAACCTTGTAATAAAACTACATCACAACTTTTCAAGCTTTTAAGTAAGTTCATTACAGTGAGTTTTTTTATGGTAATTTCATGATTTACTAAAGCATCATCATTGGGCACTAGCAGAATCACATTATTATACAATGATAATTGTTTAGATATTTCCCAGTATCTAATCGAGGGACCGGACATATTTTCCCTTATGGCTGCAGGAGAAATAATTAATATATTTTTCATTATTTTTTTCCCATTAATATTTCGTACCATTTCCGAGCTTTAACAACTTCCAATTCTTTTTTCAATATTTCGTAGGAGTGATTCAATTCTTCAATTCTTGATTGTTTCTTTTCGATAGTAACTTGATCTTCTACAATTTTTTCTTCTTTTTGTAAAACTTCTACTTTATATAGTTCCAATTTATCCGTAATAACCTTATTTTTTTCATTTATTTCGCTAATCATAATTTCTAGGTTTTCAAACCGATCTTTTAAAGCCAAGTAGTTTTCCTCTAATTTCTTATAATCATTATCTTTAGTTCCTACTATTTCCTCGATACCGCGGCTATAGTCAATCTGCATTGTTAAAGTTTCTTGTTGATGATTGATTGTTTTTTTAAGTTCTAAAATTTCTTCTTCCATCCTACTTTTTTCAGCAACGAATTCTTTTAATAAGTTAACCTCGGAGCAAACCTTTGCGCTAACAATAAACTGGTAGGTATTTGCCTCCATATTATTATTATATATATAATCTACAATATCTTGGGGATACTTCGAGATGTCGATTGCAAATTCTGAAAATTGAGGATAAATTTCAGTTTTACCGACAACATGTGCCATGTAACCCGACTCTTCAAATAAACTAATAATCGTCTTTTTGGTATAGAGTTTCAAATGCGTATTATCTAAAAGTCCAATTCTCTGGTATTGAAATTTACCGTCCAGTAAATTAAATACTATGGATGCGTGCGCAACATTTGGAATAGACGAGAGTATTTCGCCATTTTCCTTTAGCAACATTTTACACTTCTCCAAAACTTTTTCTGGATTTTTCAAATGTTCTAGAACATCTGCAAAAATAATGTAATCGTACTTTCCCCAACCATTGAGAATATTAAAATCAATTAATTCTAAATCCCCGACTAGCATCTTGTCACAGTATGCTTTTGCTATTTCCGCGTCTTGTGCATTTATTTCAACACAATCTACAACACAACCCTTTACTTCTTTTAATATTTTTGTCATATAACCAGACGCACAACCAAACTCTAACACTTTAGAAGCATCACTTATAAGATTAATTATTTGAGAAGCAGAGTTATCTACTGAAAGATCTACCTCATAGTTATACTTCGACATTTCATTCCACTTCCCATGTATGATTTAGTAAAACAATCCCTTCTCCTTTGTAGCGACTACTAATAATGTTAAAGGAGCCTATGCCAGCCTTATAGTCTAGCCTTCCGATTGCTTCTTTCTCAAAAAAACCGACATGAATATTATAGGTTCCAGGAAAAAGATTTAATTGGTCATAATGCAGCATGATACTATTTCTCCCTAACTTAGGCCTAATAACTTTTTCATCCAGCTTGGTATTTAATCCACATACACTTGATCCATCTGGGCCGAAAATAGCAACTCCCGCTACAATTTCATCAATAGGTTTCAAAAGTTCATAATGTATAACGGCCGTCATTCCTTCATTAATTTCAAACTGCTGTTTTCTGTGATCGGTTTTATATTCAAAGAAATCAGCATGCAAAATATTTAATACTAAATCATCAGAGCTTGATTCTTCTTTCATATGCTTTGTACTTGTAACCACATCTTTTTTCAGCTTCATGTAATCTTCAAAGTGAGGAACTATTTGTATAGGATCTCCCTGTTCTCTAATTACTCCTTTATCTATCCACACTACGTAGTCACAGATATTTTTCACAGAATAAGTATCATGCGAAACATATATTATAGTCTTCCCATTTTTTTTGAAATCTTTAATTTTCTCAATACACTTCAGCTGAAAATACAAATCGCCAACTGCAAGGGCTTCATCAACAATAAGTATATCTGGATCTACATTTATTGCTGAAGCAAAGGCCAACCTTACATACATACCTGAAGAATAGGTTTTAACAGGCTTATGAATGAAATCTCCAATTTCAGCAAAGCTTTCAATTGCAGGCATCCTAACGTCCATTTCTTCTTTAGTAAAACCTTGTATGGCACCATTCATATAAACATTCTCTTTCCCGGTAAACTCCGGATTAAAACCTGCGCCTAATTCAAGTAAGGCGGATATTTTCCCATTTACAGAAACCTCACCATTGGTTGGTTTCAAAATACCACATATAAGTTGTAAAAGCGTACTCTTTCCACTTCCATTTTCTCCAATTAAACCTATTGTCTGCCCCTTAGGTATCTTCAAATCTATTTGCTTCAACGCAGTGTAATTTTCAGAGAACTCTCTATTGTCGTAGAATATTTCTTTCAACCTATTAATAGGATTGTTATAGGTTTTGAACTGTTTACTCACATTTTTTATTTCAACCGTATAATTGTTCATAAACACACCTTATTTTCTGTTTTTTAATTTCAGTAAGTTCACAAGGATTTTCTTCCCACTGCGGCCGACAACCGGATTTTTTCTTAGGTAGTTCAAAAATCTCCATCCAAGTGTATTGTAGATAGCTTGGATTTGCTGATCTCTCACTTGCAATTCTCTCTCCATGTGTTCATTTGAATTGTTGATCAGCGTTAAGCCCCTGTGTTTGATTTCATTTAATTTCGACTTTTCAATTATTGATAATTCGAAATTGTGTATACTATCATTTATATATTCCAAATATACACTTCTGTATTGGGCCGCCATTTGAACAGTATTATTTGACTGCAAGTCTCCTCGGCTTATATTCCCCTTAACAACTTCATATATCTCAGGGCTGCTATATATTTTTTTTATTTCCTCATAAATTGCTGAACTGGATAAGTTATTAACAATCCAACCTGTTTCATTATGAACCACCCGCATTCCTAATGCGCCACGATTATTAACTAGAACAGGTATGCCTGCAGACCAAGATTCAGATAGTGTATACGAAAAGGTCTCAGGTACAGTTGATAGCAAACACACTAAGTCGATTTTTAATTCCTTAAGTAATACTGACAAGTTTTCTCTTTTATACTCACCAATTTTATAAACCTGGTCATTGGTCAATTCTTCTAATACTCTGTCGTGTATCTCACCTATTAAGTACCAGTTTATTGCAAAAGACTTTTCCCTTTTCCGGATTAAATCACTGATTATTTCGCTGCCTTTATGCTTCGCAAAATTACCAACAAAGGCAATATTAAAGATTCTTTTCTCTTCAGGATAATTATCAACAATATGCTTGTCATTAGGTCTTATTTCAGAAATACCATGCTCAATAATTTTATAAGGTATACCAAGTTCCTTTACTTTAAATTCTCTTTCAAAATACTCTAATGGAGACGCTGATGGGAATATAATCAGGTCTATTTTCTGCAAATTCTTTTCAACTTCGCTATGCCATTGTTCCCTGAAAGGCGTCCCGTAGCCCATTTTATGATAGAGACATTTGCTACATTTCTCCAAACTGATACTATCGTAACAATAATCTCCTTGGTAATCTAAAAGAAGAATTGAAGGGCATATAAAGTGATAATCATGAACCGTGTAAAACAAAGGCACACCGAATCGTCTAGCTACATTAAATATATCGAAGGTATGTCTCTGCAAGTGGTGAATATGAATAAGATCTATAGCGAAACCTTGGACTATCGTTTCCAATACCTCTCTATATTTCTCCTGGTAGAAGGTATGCGCCTCTAACGGACTATCGATAAAAAAGTTAAAGTTTACAGAAGATCCGTTATTGAATTTCTTCAATAAAACCCGTGTACCACTTGTCGTAAGTGTATAAAATTCAATATCCTCTATTCCCTGGATGAGATCATATACATGATACTCTGTACCACCACGTTTAAATAACCAATCCTCATCGACTGTATTATGAGTAAGAAATAGAACTTTCTTTTTTGGTGTCTTTGAGTAAGTGGCCAGTTGTTTTTTTATATTCTCTATCAAAGGGAAGACTAAATTCGATGCTAAGAAACTGTTGACGCGATCAAAATAATAAGGGAACTTTGCTCTTAGAACCTCAGAGTTACGTACAATTAAACCCTCTTTATCATCTTTAAATGACATAGAACCTTTATGATATACAAAAGTTGCATCATCCAAAACGTTATAATACCCGTATTCAGTTACTCGGCAACAGAAATCATTTTCCTCACCGTACCCTTTGGAATAGGATTCATCATCAAAAAGCCCTACTTTCTCAAGGGCCTCTCTTTTAATATACATGCAAAAACCCACTGCAGTGGGAATAACTGGGTATTTTCTAAGTGAAATATCTTCAATCATCGCTGCAAAACTATCAATTGTAAAACCTTCAGGGATTTCATTATCTTGACCAAAATTCGGCACTGAACATATCGTCCCATTATTGGTAAACGGCGTAACAGTCGCAATCAATTCCGAAGAATTCGCACAAAAAGTAAGCTTCGATAACCAACCTCTAGTTACTATGGTATCACTATTTAAGAGTACAACATCATTTGTAGAGAGGGACATTCCTTTATTAACAGTCTTAACAAAACCCAGATTTATTTCATTAATCAAAGATATAACTCGGTCATCTTCCAGGGCTATTTTATTAATATAAGGAGTAATCCGCGGATCTGGACTAGCATCATTAATTAGTATGAGTCGATATTTACTTCCCGCAAAATTATTTTGAATTGAACTTACACATTGAACCAAATCTTCATAAGCGTTATAAACAGGAATGATAATATCAATAACTTTTTCTTGCTCTTGCATCTTCACACCGCTCTCTAATCTCATTTATAGTTTGATTTCAAGTTTTCCATCTACGATTTTCAAATGGGGATTTAGATATTTGTCAGTCGCTTTTGATTGCAAAGGTTCCTCAGCTGGATTACCTTCAGAAGTAACAAACTCTATATATGGATTATATATATTGAATGAACCAGAGTTTCCTAATTCTATATTTAAACTATTGAAATCATAACTATCACGAGTACTCCCCATATAATTGTTAAATAATACAGTTTTGAGAGTAAAACACGCATTGTACGCAAAAGTAGTATACTGAACTCTTCTAACTCTGCCTAAATATCCGACATCATTTGATTCATCGTTGTGGTTAGGGTAACATTTCTTGCCTTCTTGTATATGTGCACCCGCATATTGTATTTTCCCACTAGAAGAAATAACCTTACCTGATACACAGCCGACATCCTTACGTTGGGAGTACCCTAACATTCTCTCGAGCCATTCCGGCTGATCTATTGAGATCGTGTCTTTTATAAAGAGCATCTGTTTAAATGAGTCATGCATTTCAAGATACTTATGCATTTCTATAAAGTAATTATTGTCGGAATACACCAATAAAGGTATATCCTCCTCCAATTGAATTTGTGTATTAGACAAAAGAACAATCTGCGCATTATATGAAGAGGTCTGTCTTTTTATAAGTTTTAGTTTATCTTTTATTAATCTCTCATTATTAGACTCTGCCAGTAGAAATACAATTATTGTATCTCTGAAAGCAACATGATTAAATATTGGATGATAATTCCCTCGAATTAAGCGATCCTCTTCCACACCAACACAGTTATAACCCCTACGTATTAATGATTGTTGTAAAGCGATCCTGCCTCTATCGTATGCATAGCTCTTACTGTTGACTTCAACCGCCGTAGACCCTGGAATCATTCTCCAATGATAAAGGATCTTGGGGATATGAGATATTTTATTAGTTTTCTCAGTAAATCGAAGTATTAAATCATAATCCTGAGCACCCTCAAAACCTTCGCGGAAGCCTCCAATTTCATCAACAATACTTTTTCGATAAACCCCTAAATGACCGACGTACATAAATGAAAATAACAGTTCGGAGTTCCAGTTGTTTTTAAAAGCTGGGTAAATCCTTTCTCCGCTCATCATTTTTTTATCTTCATCTGAATATATTAAATCCAAGTCAGGATTCTCATTCAATCTTTTCACTACTTCCAATAAAGCATCCTCAGTTAATTCATCATCGTGGTCTAAGAGCGCAATAAATTCACCATTTGCTAAATTAACAGCCTCATTTGAAGCTTTTGAAATATGAGAGTTTTTCTTTAGTATTTTCACTTTAATATTATTATTTTGTTTCTGTAATAAGTATTTAGATAACTCTGCATTAGTGGAACAGTCGTCAACGATACAGAGTTCCCAGTTCGTATAGATCTGTTTCTCAACTGATTCCACCGCTTTTTGAAGCCACTGCAACTCTACATTATAAACTGGCATTAAAATTGAAATTTTCGGTTCATATGAAAAATTTTGTTCTTTGCTATTCGATTTATTTACTTGTAACCATCTCGAATAAATTTCAATACTATCTATGTTATTTTCAAGCTCTTTTCTCCTCAGAATTCTATTTTTCAATATTTTAATATAACGATACATTAGTCTCATCACAGCTACTCCCGTTAAACTGTTTATTTGTTAATATATACATCCTTAATTGTAAAATGACTATTTGTTTGAATAGGATCAATACGAATTGATTTCATTAATTTGGCAGCATAGGAGATCGGAATCTTCAACTCCACAATGTTTTCACCTGGTATAATATTAATTTTTAGCGAATTAATCTCATTAAATCCTGGTCCGTCCTGGTTGATGAAAAACATCTGAAGCACATCATCCGCTGTAACAGTAATATTCAAACTTAAGGATTTGATATATTCCCCTTTATCAAAATTAAAAGTCAACGAGGGGTCATCAGACTGACCCACTCCATCCATCAGGTTTTTATCCACAGTAAAGTCGACAGCATTGAGAATATCAGCATTCCTCATATCTAATTGCTGTTTGTTGTAGTCGTTTTGTTGGAAACTGTACCAACTGAAGATATATTTGCTAACTCCAGTATTGAATATAAATACAGCAAGAACAATTAATGTTAGTGTTATTGTAGTTTTTTTCAGTTTCAATTCAATTCACCTTTTTCTTTTTTGAAAAAATAGGAAAAACCGAACATTGATATAAGGCAGATAATCGGAACACCATATCTGTGATTGGTTAGAAAAGGGAGCATGATTATTGTGTGATAGATGACTATCAAGGCAATTGGATTTTTAAATCCTTTCCTAATTATTGATCTAATAATTTCGTACCAACCAAATATAACGATAGATATCACTACTAGCATGTTTGATAATTTCAGTAATGTTTTAATTAGACCTACATTATGATAATAACCCACTACATCCTGGTAGGGATAAAACCAATAAAAAATATTACCCACAAGCAGCCTACCAATTTTTTTCACATTCCAGTACATATAGTCAGGAAAATGAGATTTAATATTGTTAATAGCCACTTCTTTTAACTTATCGTCCCCCTCCGATTGAAGGTGTGTGTAGGGCTTTGTTATTTCAAAAGTATCATAATTTTTCCCCCGATAAGGCGGTTCATCCCCCTCAGTGTCCATTCTAGAACCAAGAAATAAAACAGCACCAGATCCGTTATTCAGTGTTAATCTATCGAATGCAATCCAATTTTTCAGAAAGAACGGACCCACTATAATCAAAAAAGAAATTAACATTATAGAAAGCCCTTTTAGCATCTTATGATGTTTCCTGAAATGCACTAAAATAAAAAAGCCCAAAAAGAAAGGAGCCAATAAATAGGTAGAACGTGTTAAGGTCGCAAAGCCCATGATTAATCCAGATAAAATAAAGTAACGATAATTTCTATTTTCATAAGCAAGCAACACATAGTAACCACTCATTAATATAAATAGAATATATAGAGGCTCCGTTAAAAGTGTAGGAGAAATCTCAATCAAGGGGTAATACAGTGCCATAAACAATGATGACAATAAAGCTACCTTAACGTTAAAAACCCTTACAGCTATCTTATACAGATAAACAATACTTATAGAGGTTACAAGAATGTTAGTCAATCTAATAAATAAGATGGGCTTACTAGTTACCCCAGCTAATATGAAGATATACATAGAATTAAGGGGAGCAGCCCACAATGATTGTTCATCAAGCAGAGCTCTGAAAAAGCCCTTTTCAGTTATTAATAAATAATTTGTATAATACACATTCTCATCAGGATAATAATTCAATAATTTATCTGGAGTAAGGGGGAAAGGCTGGGATAGAAAATATATTACTCTTACAGCTATAGCCAATAGTACTATAGAGAATAATACGAACTTAGTATTGATTTTATACTTAAAGAACATCAGCAAAACCATCCTTTAATTTATTGAAGACCTTTAATCCTAATGCCAGGCTCAGAACAGCAAAGAAAGTAATGTAACAAAACGATGAAATATTGAAATCACCTGTAGAAAGCATAATATTCCTAAACCCTTGGATAAAATGGTAGAGGGGGTTGATTTCAAGAAAGAATCTATACTTATCTGGAATTATAGTGATTGGATATACAATCGGAGTAAGGTAAAACCAAACATTTAAGAAAACTGATAAAAATTGATTTATATCTCTTAGGTACACATTCAATGCCGATAGCAATAATGCAATTCCATACATAAAAGTACTAAAAATAATGATATATATCGGAAGCAAAAGCAACTTCCACGTTAAAGCGACATCAAAGAAGAAAAATAATATAAAGACAATGAACAAAAAAACAAAAAATGAAAACATGCCTGACAATAGATAAGAAAAAACCGTCCATTTAGTATTAAAGATAGTTTTTTTAATTAATGAAGCATTATCTATCAAAGAGTTGGTTCCTCTAACTATTACTTCATTAAAATACATCCATGGGATCAAACCACAAATTAACCAGATTGAAAAACTAAGACCTCCATATTCAGGTCCTAATTTTGACTTTAAGACGAAAGAGAACACAAAGGTATATATAAGTATTGTAGCCAAAGGTTGAATGAAAAACCAGATTAATCCTAGAGCTGAACCAGTATATCTTTGCTTAATATCTCTTACAATCATATTTTTTATAAGATACTTATTTTCTCTGAGCGAACTCAAAACATTTCGAAACATCTAAAGAACTCCATTCATTTTAGTTTTTTCTTCTTTCTCGCACTTAGTTATTGAATAACCGACCTTCCCCATATAGTAATTTATGTTCTATATCCCTTCGAATAAGTGCTATCATTACACATTTTAATTATGTTAAAATATCCACGTACCTACAGGAAAAGGAGATTATAACGTGTCGAAACCAGTATACGGTAAAAACGCAGTGCAGTCGAGAAATGTTGAAAAGATATCCAGCCCGGTGTGGGCATTGGTGGTTGCTTTCATTCTATTTTTGGTGTGGACCCCATTTCAAGTAGGATTGTTTAACGGGCAGCAAATAGATTTTGAGAGACCGATATACGTGTCTGCGCTGCTAAGCGGCCTTATGCTGCTAGTCTGGGTGGGCTTGTACTACAAAAAGTTCAAGCTCGAGGATCAGCGGGACCTTGTAGTTGTAGCTTCGATACTGCTGCCTGTAACTTACGCTCTGTCGCTATTTGTTGCTGCTTCGCATTATATGGCGATGAACATTCTCTTTATTCAGAGTATGTATATTGCAGTATTCATTATAGCGTTATATCTGCTCAAGCAAAAGCAACTAAATGTTGTCATTCAAAATGCTGTACTGGCCATCGCTTATTTTATAGTAGGTTTCGGATTGCTGAACTGGCTGGGGAACTGGAAATTCGCCGGAGGGCTGGTTGGTTGGTTCTCTAATACTGTACGCAGCGGTAAATATATGGACGCCGTCATGACCGATTCTAATGGCCTGCGACTGACCTCCATCTTCCAATATGCGAATACATATGCAGCCTTTCTAATGGCATTTCTGTTCGTGGCTGTCTTCGCCCTGGTTCGCTCCAAGAAATGGTACGGGACATTGACCCATGCATTTATGCTCGTACCTATCATTGTATCTTTGTTGTTGACCTTGTCTCGCGGTGGTCTGGTCATGCTGCCTGTAGTCTTTATCCTTCTGCTTCTGTCATTGAAGCCTTCGAAGCAGATTCTCTGGATTATTCATCTTGTTATTGCGGGCCTTGCTTCAGTTGCTATTGCCAGCCCAATGACCAATCTAGGAACAGAACTGAATACTACCTTCACTTCTGCTGCGGCTCTCAAAGGCTGGGGCTATCTGATTGGCGCTTCTGCAGTTGTCGCTGCTCTTAGTTGGGTAATTCAGCGTTATATGGCTCCATGGCTACAGAATAAGCTCAGTGGCTGGGAATCACGCACACTTGTGGGGCTGTGGCTACCGCTCCTCTCCGTTGTCCTGGTTGCTGTTGTTGCCTTCCTATTGATTGGAACAAGCGCTCGCAGCATTCTGCCTTCTAATATGGAAACTCGGCTGGAGAACATAAACTTCAAGCAGCATAGTGTACTGGAACGTATTACTTTTTATAAAGATGCCGTAAAGGTCATCAAAGACTACCCTATTCTTGGCACCGGTGGCGGGGGCTGGGCGTCGCTGTATGAACATTATCAGAACAACCCATATGTAAGCCGACAGGTGCATAACTTCTTCCTGCAATATTTAATTGAGGTTGGTATTGTCGGATTCATAGTGTTCATGGGCTTCATCGGTTATATCTTCTACAAATATATCCGTGCTTATCTGAGACGCGACAAAAATGAATTTGAGAATGGATTCTTTTTCTATATCTTAGCCTTGTCAATTCTTCTGCACAGTCTGCTGGACTTCAACCTCAGCTATGCTTTTATGGGAATTCTCATCTTTATAGGTCTGTCGGGGATGGGCGTTGCCATGGACAGCAAACCACTGAGCCGGAATTGGAATAAAACAGGCCTGCGTTATGGATATCTTGCGGTACTGACGATCGGTACGGTCTTCATGATATTCTTGTCGATCAGTTCAATCAGTTCCAGCAGTTCCGCATTGAAGGCCAAACAGTTGATTGGTGTCAGCCAATCCTATGAGGAACTGAAAGCTCCATTAGTTGCTGCACTCAAGGATCGCCCATACCATCCGGAGGCAGCAGCATACCTCTCCTCTATGGATCAGCAGGTGTTCAATCAGACCAAAGATGAAAAGTACTTAAGCGAGTCGTTCGATGTTCTCAATCGCGCCCTCAAGGACGAACCTTATAATAAACAGCTATTACAGCAGCTTGCTAGTTATTACGACCTGAAGGGACAATCTGATCTCGCCTTAGCTGTCTATCGGGATAATGCAGATAAGTTCAATTGGGACATTGATTGGTACGATGCTCTGATCAGCCGTTCTCAGGTGCTGGCAAGTGCTGCAAATGTCAAAAAAGACGGAGGGAAAACGAAGGAATACCTTACTACAGGTCTGGATGCCTATAAACATGTAACTGATGGTGTAGAGCATCTGAAAACTCTGCCTCCTGAGCAGATGCAAGGTCGTCCGTTCTCAGTAACACCAACGATTGCTCTGAATGCCGGCAAAATGCTGCAGATCGCAGGACAAACTGAGGAAGCGGCGGCAACCCTGAAGCTTGGGTTAGGCGATAATTACGCGGATGTCATGGGTAGCGGCACCCTCTGGGATACAAGCTGGTACACTTCGCTCATTTCCCGCTCTTATGAGTTGGCTCAACAGGCCTTTACACAGCAAGATGCTGCCAGTAAAGTAACGTTCCTAAATGTCGGACTTAATGCTTATAACCAGCTGCTTGAAGATCTGCAACATCAATCACTTGGAGTGACTCCGGCAATTGCACTGAATGCAGGCAGAATTCAACTGATGGGTGGACAGTTCCAGGTAGCCTCTGAAACCCTGAAGCTTGGCCTCACCAATGATTACAGCGATGCCACTAACCGTGAGATTGCCCGTTGGTACTTGGCAGCCCTGAAGAAGGCTAACCTTGAACAGGATCAAACGATCTATAACAAGCTGATTGCAGCAGATCCTGCAGAAGCAGTTCAGATCGAGACCATTGCAAATACGCAGTACTAAAATTCTCTTGTAATAAAAAAGAGACAAATTGATTACGAGATGGAATGATGATAAATACAAAGCTATATTGGAGACTAAGCCAATTGCTTTGTATTTCCCCATTTTTATCGCATAAATAACTAGCTTATTAGACAATAGCCTGAAGGTTGTTTCAAAGGCACATGATTTCGAAAATTCATATATTGATCTAATTACTGTAATACTATTCGGTTCCATGCCCTTCAAATTGCGCATGGGAAGCAAGATGAGATATACAGGCTTATATATAGTACATCACTGGTGGAATGTTTATTTATCAATCCAAAAATTTTCTCAGAAAATCTTCAGAAACCCGAAAGACAAAGACACGTCTTATTATGACGTGTCTTTTGTTGCGCAGTATGGTAGTGGCATATCTGTTTAATAAATCTATTGTATCACGCAAACTGAGAAGTCCTTGACCGTATTAGGTTCGCTTTGTATACTTTGTTATTGGGAAATTAAATTATCACAGAAGGCGGTAACTAATGAGATATAAAGAATTAGATTCTTTACGTGGTCTGGCTGCTTTAACCGTGTTATTTGCTCATATTATTACATTATTCTATCGAAACAAACCAGGTTTCTTAGAGAGTAGGTTCAAATATTGTATTGATTACACACCTTTCAAAGTTTTCTTTTCTGCTCATGAGGCCGTCATTTTCTTTTTTATACTAAGTGGTTTTGTCCTTTCCTTGCAGTTCTACTCAAAAAAGCCCTTTAATTACCTAAAGTTCATTACTAAACGTATTACACGTATTTACATTCCTTACTTAGTGGCTGTATTTCTGGCTATATGGCTTGTATATAAAGGAAACGTAAAGAGTGATGACGTTATTGGACATATCTTGTTCATTGGTAATTATAATTATGACGCATTTATGGGTGTTGTATGGTCACTTACACATGAAATGCGAATCTCAATTATATTTCCGATTTTGATGATCTTCTTTTTCCGTAGGTCACATTGGACAACTATACTTAGTGTTTGTATTATTTTCACAAGTATTGCGGGTTACCTTTACCTACATCACCCTTATTTTAATACTCAACTTTATTTAATTAACTTCTACTCTACCCTTCATTACACCTCAATGTTTATGTTAGGAGCCTTATTAGCAAGATATAGACAAGAATTATGCGGATTTTTTGAGAGCCTCGGTGTACTTGAGAAATTTTCTGTATTAATAACTGGAATTATTTTATATATTAATCTTGCTAATCAAACTCAACCACTTTCAGAATTTGTTGGTGATTGGATCTCTGCCGTAGGCGTATCCCTGATCATTGTTGCTGCATTAAGCTTTAAATGTTTTTCTAGTTTCTTATTGTTCAAACCAATCCATTTTATTGGCAAGATTTCATATAGCCTATATCTGAGTCACATTATAGTTTTGTTCATGCTTCTAAAATATTACGAGAGCATGTCAACAATTACCTTGTCTATAGTAGCTGTCTTCATCTCCTTGTTGTTGGCGACAGGTATGCATTATTTTATTGAAGTTCCATCGATATATCTAGGAAAAGTGTTAACTCAGCGAAGAAGTAAAGAACCTTTTTCTATAAGCGATAATGCAAAAACATCATAAATTATGCATAATTAATTCTATAGCTATTTACCTAGTAAAATTCTGCCGCCCAAGACTCCTTAACCCTAGCAACAATCGCGTATTTTAAATCATATCTTTAGTATACTTACCATAAACTAAGGTTAATTTCAGTTTCTAGTAAAGATATAGTAGACCAAATAAATCAAAGAGCGCCACACTGAGTGAATTCAGCGTGGCGCTCTTTGATTTGTACAACAATACTATGAGGATGATGATTGTCGTGTTTTGGAGAAAAAGGCTTTAAGAGCCTATTACTTCGCCGCCTTCTGCGCCTCACTATCAATAACCAATTTGAGGTACTCAAGCAGCCCTTCCTTGAGCTCACTATTCTGTAGCGCATAGTGAATCGTGGTCTGGATAAAGCCCATTTTCTCGCCGACGTCATGGCGTTTGCCTTCGAAATCATAAGCAATGATGCGCTCCACTTCGCTCAAGTGGGAGATGGCATCAGTCAGCTGGATTTCCCCGCCTACACCTACCTGCTGCTCGCCGAGCATGTCAAAGATACGCGGAGTCAGGATATACCGCCCCAGGATGGCGAGGTTGGACGGAGCATCCTCTCTCTTGGGCTTCTCCACCAAACGATTGGCTTTGTAGACTCTATCCGCCAATTCCGTACCATCCACCAGACCGTAACGGGAAACCTCTTCCCATGGCACAGGCTGAACGCCTACGATGGAGGATTTGTATTGTTCGTAAATTTCGATCATTTGCTTTAGACAAGGTTTATCAGCCTCTACAATATCATCCCCGAGTAGAACGGCAAACGGCTCATCGCCGATGAATTTGCGGGCACACCAGATGGCATGGCCGAGGCCCCTTGGTTCCTTTTGACGGATGTAGTGGATGTCGGCCATTTCGGAGGATTTGCGTACAGACTCCAGCAGCTCCCACTTCTGCTTCTCGGCCAGATTGAATTCCAGCTCAAACGAGTTGTCGAAATGGTCTTCAATCGCACGTTTGCCTTTGCCCGTTACAATAATGATATCCTCAATGCCGGAAGCGACAGCCTCTTCAACAATATATTGGATCGTTGGTTTGTCTACAATCGGCAGCATTTCTTTGGGCATGGCTTTGGTCGCAGGCAAAAAGCGGGTGCCGAGACCGGCTGCGGGAATAATGGCTTTGCGGATCTTCATGGCAGGGCTCCTTCGCATATTTGATTTAATTATAGCAGTTTTGGGTGAGTTCTGGCAGGATGATCACTGGAGAACCCAAGCCTATTTTTCGAAAAAAAGCCAGTGCACTAAGAGCTTGTCTAACAAGACTCTTCAGTCACTGGCTTTGTTGGCGTGATGTAATATTAGTATCGGTTTACTTTGCGTTAACCAGTTGTCCGCGGGTAACCCCGAGCTGATTCGTAGCCTTCAGGCTTTTCCATACCTGTGTGCCGGAGATCTCTCCGCGCAGCGCACGGCTGTAGAGGCTGAGGACTTCCGCGACCTGCTCAGGTGTCTCTTCCAGAAACTCGACACGGAAGGAGTTCACACCGAGCTCACGGAAATTGTTCAGGTATTCCGCACCCGACTGTTCCACTGCGTTATAGACGGTATTGCGGCACCCCTCGTCTACACGGACAGGGTGAGCCATGCCGATACGGTCCTGAAGGGAAGCACGTTGCTCCTCGCAGGGACGACCGCAGTTCGTGTAGTCTGTGCCTTCGCTCATGAAGGTGCAGTAGACGCAGTGCTCGGTATGGAACATCGGCAAATGCTGATGGATCACGACCTCAATACGTGAGGTATCGCTGTGTTCCAGCAGATCAACCATCTGCTGGATGTTCAGGTCGTAGGACGGTGTTATTGTGTCACAGCCTGCGTTCAGGAACAGGTCTACCGCTTTGTGATTGGCGATATTCAGGGAGAAGTCGCCGATCAGGCGCGGATGTATGGCATCCGGCTCTTCCATGCGGCGCTTCAGGTAATAATAGAGCGCCCCGGTATTGCGCACCAGGACAGCATCCGGCTGCAGTCGCAGGATGTTGGCATGGTAGCCATTCTCGCCGGGCATATGAATGCGCGGTGTGGCAAGCGCTATGCTGGCCCCTGCAGCCCGTACAGCGTCTACCGCTGCCGGGAACTGCTTGATGAATTCGAAATCGGCGTAGATGTTCTTAACGCCGGCGTCGAGGGCAGCCTGTACCTGCGGCAGGCTGCGGCACAGCACGGTGAGCTCCGCTTCACCGTGCGGACCTGCGGCGCCCCTGCGGGAAGCGCCGCCGTAGACCTCTACCTCCCGTTTCACGTAGACGGGAGGTTTGGGGCGCTCGCCCGCAAGCAGCTCCACCGCCTGGCGGCGGATGCTGTTGAGCTCGCGCATAGGCACGATCACGTCGCCTTCCAGATGCGACTCCATGGCCTCCAGCTGGAATACGGTCCCGCCCAGGCGGCCGAATTGCTCTTCCAGCAGGGCGGCATCCATCGGACGCTTCTGCGCGGCCTCCAGCAGAAGCTCCGAATCCACGCGAACCGTCACGTTCTTCTGAACGTCGGTCCACCAAGTGGCAAGCGGTTCGCCTACGCGGCCTTCCACCTTCACATGCACCGGGAAGACCCGGTACGGCTTCTCGGTTTCGTAAGACTGACGCAGCGCCTTGTCCAGCGCAGGGTCATTCGTCTTCCAGATGCGGTCGCCGACATGCAGGCGGCGCAGATCTACGTCATTCCGTCCAGGGACAATATCGATAATCCAGCCTTCTCCAGCTTCGCCTTCCAGCTTGACACCTTTGCGGCGCAGATCGTAGACGCGTCCGCCTTCTTCTTTCTTCGTCGGATCGCCAGCGTCAAACACGATGCCATCCCCACGCTTAAGTGGTGCATGAATTCGGCATACTACACCATCGCGCAGAATCTGTTCGACGGTCCCCATATAGACGCCACGGCTTTTCGGGAAGGTACCGTCTACAAGCTTTTTATTATTGGTGCCTTCCAGGAAGCCATGTGTGAAGCCGCGGGAGAAGCTTTGCTGCAGCTCGCGGATATCCTCCTTGGAAGTGGGTGACCAATTCCCTTCAAAATAACGGTCAATCGCTTTACGATATTTGCTCACCACATTCGAGACATATTCCGGACTTTTGAGTCGTCCTTCGATCTTGAAGGAGGTTACTCCTGCCTCGATCAGCTCGGGCATCAGATCAATCGCCGCCAGATCCTTAGGTGACAGCAGATAGGTCACATCGCCCATCGGCTTAATCTCGCCATCCACCATCAGGTCATACGGCAGACGGCAGGCCTGTGCGCATTCCCCGCGGTTGGCGGAGCGTCCGCCCCACATTTCGGATGTCAGACACTGGCCGGAATAGGAGACGCACAGCGCCCCATGCACAAAAACCTCCATCGGCAGACGGGCCTGCTCCCCGATCGTACGGATTTGTTTCAGGTTATTCTCGCGGCCGAGCACTACACGCTCCAACCCCCAAGGTTTGGTGAATTCCACCGCTTCCGGTGAAGTAATCGTCATTTGTGTAGAACCGTGGATCGGGAAGTCCGGTGAGATTTCGCGGATCATTTGGACCAATCCCAAATCCTGCACGATCACCGCGTCCACACCCGCATCCACACAGGCGTCGATCAGTTCCTTAGCGTCAGGCAGCTCATTTTCAAATACCAGTATATTAAAGGTCAGGAACCCCTTCACCCCATAGCTGTGCAGAAATGCCATAATCTCCGGCAGTTCTTCCATGCGGAAGTTGTTCGCTCTCGCCCGTGCATTAAACTTTTCTACGCCAAAAAAGACAGCGTCTGCCCCGTTCGCCACCGCAGCACGCATGCAGTCCCAGTCACCCGCCGGAGCCAACAGCTCCACGTCTTCTCTGCGTATTCCTTGCTCGTTCATTTATATCCTCCCAAACCGCCTTGCCGGCGGGTCATTTAAAGCTTTTTAACCTATCTATTGTATCAAATATCACATCAGTACGCCATTGATTTGCCAAGAATTATATGAATTCCAGTGTAAAGTATCTTGCAAATTTGAAAATTTGCCTTCCGGATCAACAAAACCGTTGTATCGTGCACTCCACCGGATCTCGTGTTGTACAAAATACAATATTTCCGCTGAATTCGGGGCTTAAGTTAAGTAATGTTGTATGAAAGGCAGCATTTATCCAGCTTAGGCATGGCTAAGGAGAGAATAACTTGTATTCTGTGCAACAATCTACTTAATACAAGCTAATCCAGCAAACAAAGTTGTAAAACATACAACATTCTCAGCGATCTCTCTGCGTGGGCTCTCTACGGGACCCTCAACGAGGGACTCTCTGCTAGAGACTTTCAAATAAGTTACTTTCTGCGAGGGCTCTCTGAGTATCCCCTACGTGTCTCTCTACGACCACACCTCTGGAAAACCCTCAACCGGCTCGTAATAGCAGATATACGCATTTTTATGCATAGGGCGCAGCATTCCTTTTTCGACCAGGCCTTGCAGCCATTTCCGCGCTGTTCGAAAGTTAACATTATACTGGACCATGATATCTTTTGGACGAACCCCCGTTCCTGTGCACCAGGCCATTCTTAATACATCTCTTTCCTGAGGTGAAATTGAAGGTGCTGGTGAGTTTCTTATTAATGTTGGACCGATGACCATTTGCAGCAGCATACGGCAGACTTCCGGACGTTTTTGTACATCCTCGAATGAAAAATGAATGGTTTTCCAGCCCATGCCTGTCAGAAAGGTATCACGGTTTAAAGAATAACTGAACTTCTCTCTGTCCATGTCTTTCACGTGGCTCTGATATCCGTCACATTCCAGTCCGAATTTCCCGTAAGGCGGAATGAATGCGAAATCCAGGAATTGTGATTTACGGTTCCAATCATACACTTCATACTCTGGATGCAAATGATCCAGGTTGCCGAACAACGGCCACCAGACATTTTGCAGCAGCAGCTTTTCCGCATACTGATGTCCCCTGGCCAGCCTCCCTCGCCGCTCCCCTGTTCGCACACTTAAATGGCGCTCCACTAACGCTTCATGCTCTTTTTCAAAACCTCCAACCATTGCCCCTCCACCTCTTTCGCCAAAAAAAAGAACGCCCCAAGCTGCCAAAAAGGCAATGGGACGTTCTTCGTCTGACCTTATTATACATCTGCTCAGAGAAGGGCAGCAACAGTTAGGAGAAGCAGCCCAGCTCAGGAATCCAGCCCCGGGGGGTTCAGCCTCAGAGGTCCAGCACAGGCGGCCTAGCTTAGGAGTCCAGCTCAGGAGTAGCACATGCAGCTGGGGCTCTAATCTGGATCGGAGCATAGATTTGGAGGGATTCGCTGGCAGGATCAAGGGCCACCAACATTTCACAGCCAAATTTTATGCGGACTGTATATCCCTCCGCTTAAGCTTGCTATTCTCCCTGACGCCTTCCCTACTCCCCACCTTCCGTCAGGCGGAAGGACTTCAGCGTCGTCTCGAAGGCAGCTTGCTGGGTAGCTGTCGAGTTAGCGTCATTCACGATTATGGTGAGGGTGTAGACCAGATCATCTTTACCAAAAACCAATTGCTTCGTTTGTCCAGGGATACCGCCCTTCGTCTGGTGGACGGTCAGCAGCGTGGCTGGGACACCTGCAAAGGTAATCTCCTCTACGCTGATTAGCTGTGGACCTTTGGGATCATTTTTGCTGTTCTTGTAGTAGCTTTGAAGAAGACTTACCGCATACTCCACTGAACCCTCCGGGCTGGCATTGATCTGAAAGCGCCCGCCGGTGAACCGGTACTCTACGCCCTGACTCTCAAATACATCCTGATAAGGTACCCACAGGCGTGGAATATCTATGCTGTAGCCGTAGGTTTTGGAGCTTCTGGTTACAGCCTGGCTGCGGAGCGCCTTATAATCATCGGTCTCCAGCCTGCCGAAGTTCTCCTTGATTCTGGAATAATCAATATCTATTGAGCTTAGAATC
Source organism: Paenibacillus sp. LS-5 (assembly GCF_056121505.1). Lineage (NCBI taxonomy): Bacteria > Bacillati > Bacillota > Bacilli > Caryophanales > Paenibacillaceae > Paenibacillus > Paenibacillus sp. LS-5. The sequence goes on from NZ_JBWAVA010000018.1 coordinate 39,006, forward strand.
GTCTTGAATCGCGCCTTGTCCTCCTCTTGCCCGGACGCCACCACATATTCGATGTAGTAGCGGTAGCCCGATTTTTGCAAAAGGATTTGATATTTTGTACTCCAGCCGTTGCCAGAATTCAGCGCTGTCTCCTTCACGAGCACAGGTTCACCGGAAACCACAGCCTGGGTATCCTTCTGTATGGTATATGCTCCTTGCACATAGGTGTCGCGAATCTGCGAATCCAGATCTTGGCTCCAGGTTTCCAGCGTAGACCCGGCTGGGGCTGAGGAAACTTTTACAAGCAGATGGCTTCCCTTGTTACTCTCATAGTACAGATGCTGATCATCCGTATTCCAGCCTGCCGGAACTTGTAGCGATATGCCGTAATCGTCGTTGTATCCTTCGCGCAATCCGTTCTTGACCGTTGAGAGGTCTCGAATACTTTTGTCACTGGCGTTAAAGGAAGGGATAAAGGAGTTGAGCAGCGAAGCGTATGGATTCAGATCCTTATAATTGCCTGCATTATCGTCAGTCAGGTAGAGCTCGTATACTTTTCCGTTACTGTAGTATTGACGGCCTTCCCATAAGGCTCCGCTGGTATCCTTGCTGACAATCCGGGCATAGGGAACCTCCGCATTCGGAACAATGACCCGGTCCAGAATGGTCTCGCCGCCTTCTTCCGCCTCACGAACAAGTCTCTCCAGCAATTCATCCGGATCTGCAGCGGTTTCCAATGGCGACACATGAACCTCCAGATAATACTGGTTCTCTGTATTGGTAAAAGTGGCTACACTTTCATTACCGCCGCTGTCACCGACAATTAGTCCGGATGGATAGTTCATGCTCCACCCATAGTAACTGTTGCCTATCCGAGTTTTGCCGACATCACTGTCAATTCCGCTACTGTCTTGGTCTACTTCTTCACCCTCAGGGGGCAACAGCGTAATCTGGAGTCCGCCGCCGCTTCCTGGAGAAACACGCGCTCCCAGTATTCCAGCCACAAAACGCAGCGGAACCAGCAGCGTTCCCGATACCATACGCGGAGGAGCAGGAAGCATAATCTTAACCCCGTCCTTCCAGGCGGTGGTGCTGCCAATGGTCATGGCTCCCGTATGAGGCCCGTACATCACCTTAATCACATTGTCCGCTCCAAGAGATACGGTGCTGCCGAAGGCTTTTTTGAATACGCCCAGCGGTACGAGCACTGTTCCGTTATCCTCTATGGGCTTTTGAATGGCAACCTTCTCACCGTTTATGCTTGCAGTAGTACTGCCTACCTTGAGATTCAGCTTCAGCAATTTCTGCTCTGATGCCTGCGCTTCCTGGAGTGGCAGACCTGCCAACAGTACTAACACTGCCAGCAACATGCAGAGCCCATTCCGCCTAATTCTCATGATTGTCATCATCCTCCGCCTCCTTTCCGCCGCTCAGCGGATCACCTTGACTAAGCGCCAGCTTGCGGGTCACAATGTCCCCGTCACTTTGCATCAGGAGCTTCACTACTGCCCCCGGTTTATAGTTTTTGAACCACTCATTAATATCCACCAGTGAAGCTACACGGTGTCCGTCAATCGCATAGAGCACATCCCCGGCAGCAATCCCGGCCTGTACTGCTTCTGCAGATACAACCTTCGTTACAGTCAACGGGTCCTGAGCAGGCAGCCCCACAATTGCCGACCAGCTCTCCTCGAGCTCCAGACCGAGGCTGGGGCGTCTGACCTCACCGTATTTGAACAACTGGTTCATGATGTACTGCACGGTATCCGCTGGAATGGAAAAACCCATATTTTCCACACCAACCGCAGCATACTTCAGGCTGTTCACCCCCAGCACCTCCCCTTTCATGCTGACCAGGGGACCTCCGCTGTTCCCGGGGTTAATGGCCGTATCACTTTGGATCAGCCGATAGGCGGCATCCACGGCCCGGTTCAGACCGCTCACTACCCCAACTGTAGCCGAATTCCGCAGCGAAAAGGAAATGGGTGTCCCGATGGCAATTACCTTTTCCCCCACCTGGATCTTGTTCGATGCGCTGGCAAATCTGGCAGGCTTCAGGAACTTGGCATTAATTTTGATTAGCGCCAGGTCACTGACTTCATCAATATAGGAGGCCTTGATGCTGTAACTTTTGGCATCTGATGTCACCACTACCGCGTTCTGCAAGTCCTGTACCACATGAGCATTGGTTATAATCCAGCCATCCGCTTTGACGATAATTCCCGAGCCATGGGTCAGATTGTACCGGTCATCCGGTCCGCTCATGCGGTCACCGGTATATTTACCGATAATGCCCACCACAGAGGGAGATACCTCCTTAATAATCTGCGGTACCGCATCAACGGCCGTCTCCGCATTCTTGTTGCTGGCTGCTGCAGTGGCAACTTGTATGTATGCCCCATTCTGGAGAACCATGGCTGCAGCCGGATCACTATCTGGAACTGCCGCTGCCATGGCAGAATAAGCACCGCTTCCCGTACCAGACAGCAGTATTCCACACAACAGCAGGCTAAGACGCTTTATATTCTTTCGTTTCCCCCACCACATTCATCTTCACCGGCCCTCTCTATATCTATGAATTGCTTGGATCTACAAGATTCTCTGTAAGTAAATGATAAAAAGACGCCTTCAGCGCCAAAGGCGGTTAAAGGTGTCTTTCTATAATAGAATACTCTGCAATTGTAACTAGTGTACCTAACTCATCCAATTCAACACCATTGCGTAGTCTGAAACCAGGAATACCAGCAGACTCACCACTCCAAAGGCAATGGCGAATTTGTTCTTCTGAGGTGCCCGGAGCAGCCGGATCACTCCGATTAAGATCAGAACGGTGAATAAAATCATAAATACATCAAAGGTATGAAATTTAGACGGTCCTTGCGCGGCAGCTTCAGCAAGCAGCATGGCATTACCTCCCCAAGAGTATTGTCAAGCTAGTTCATCTATTCCATATCTCCTTCTATGTTATCGCTACCATTTCAGTGGCGCAATAGAAAATACTTAAAAAATTATGTAATTGCCACAAAAACTTTTTTGTCGTGAAAAATATACAGCACATCAGCGATTTGAATCATCGAATCCGCCTATGTGCACGCTTTGTCAAAGAACTCATCATCTATCTATTCATTCAACGGATATACCCCTGTTTGAATCTTACGACGGACATGCCTTGCGTATGCCTACTTGGCCTATTAGCAAGTCCTTATTTTTTTATAAAAAATTGTTATACCGAAGTGCTACAACCCTCACTGCCGGAGGACTGCCGACCATGTTACCATCAGGCTTATCATCTTAAGACTTTCGGATGGAACAGATACATACGCAGAAAGGATGTATAGATATGGCTTACGAACCGTTATGGAGTGCTGCACCCGATAAACTGAATAAGTTCGAATTCGTCAAATTGCAGAAGGACGGGCTCGATGTAATCCGCACTATTATTGAAAAATATGCTCTGGAGGGCTACAACTCTATCCCGGCCGATGATATGGACTTATTCAAATGGGCCGGAGTATATCAGCAAAAGCCGCGTGACGGCCATTTCATGATGCGTGTACGGATCAACACCGGTATTATGACCACTCGCCAAGCCAGAGCAATCGCTGAAATCGGCAGACTGTACGGGCGGAACCTGGTGGATGTGACTACACGTCAAGCGGTACAGTTCCACTGGCTTACCGTTGAGCAGCTGCCGGATATCTTCCAGCGTCTCGAAGCTGCCGGCCTGTACTCCTTCGAAGCTTGCGGCGACTGTCCGCGCACGATTGTCGGCAACCCGCTGGCAGGGATCGACAAGGATGAGCTTTTTGATACAACGGATATTGTGGAGCAACTGAATGATTTTTTCATGCTGAACCGTGACTTCTCCAACTTGCCACGCAAATTCAAACTCTCTGTGTCTGCCAACCCATATAATAACGCGCAGGCCGAAATTAACGATTTGGCCTACACCCCCGCCGTAAAAGTAATCGATGGCGTTGAAACGCCGGGGTTCCATGTGATGGTAGGCGGCGGGCTATCGGCCAAACCCCATCTGGCCCAGAAGCTTGATATCTTCGTAAAACCTGAAGAGGCGCTGAAGGTAGCCGCCGGTGTGGTTACGCTGTTCCGGGACTACGGTTACCGGGAGAAACGTCATCATGCCCGCCTGAAATTCCTTGTCGCCGACTGGGGCGCGGAGAAATTCAAGGAAAAACTGATAGAAGTCGTAGGCGAGCTGCCTACGCGCGGCGAGGATCAGACGCTGGGCTGGCAAGCTGCATATTTTGATGGAGTTCACCCGCAGGTTCAGGAAGGTCTTAGTTATGTTGGACTCAATATTCCCGTCGGACGAATGAACAGCGATGAGCTAGAACAGCTGGCCGAGCTAGCCGATCAGTACGGCGAAGGCAAACTCCGCACCACGATGTCACAAAATATCATCATCAGCGGAGTTCCGAACGAGAAACTCAGCGCTCTTCTGGAAGCACCAGTATTGCAGCGGCTGTCGCCATCAGCCAAAAACTTCATCAGCCGCACTGTCGCCTGCACAGGCAATGAATTCTGCAACCTTGCACTTGTGGAGACCAAACAGCGTGCTGTCGGGGTCGCAGCCTATCTAGATGAGCATATCCAACTGGAAGAGAAGCTGCGCATTCACTTTATCGGCTGCCCCAATGCCTGCGGACAAAAGCAGGTGGCCGATATCGGCCTGCAGGGCACGCTGATGAAGACACCGGACGGTATGACCGAAGCATTCGACATCGCTGTTGGCGGAACGCTTGGCTGCGGTGACATAGGACCTGCTGCTGAATTCGCCCGCCCGTTGAAAGGCCGCGTAAAGGCTGACCGGGTAGGGCCCGTTCTGGAACAGCTCATCTCCTTCTACACTGAAGAGCGGCAAGAGCAGGAGAATTTCCATGCGTTCACAGGACGCGTAGGCGTGCCTGCACTTCAAGAACAGCTTACCGCCATTCTGGAAGCCGAGGCTGTGATGATGTCCGAGGAGTAATGTCTTGTGAAATATATCGAGTTCCAAGGGATCAGCAGTCAATACTTCACAAGATTCCTTAAGTAGTCTGCCGATATGGAAAAGGGCCGTGGTGCAGTGCCACGGCCCTTTCTTGTTGTTGGCTACAAGCCAGAATCGTTCCAGCCTTACTTCGCATCCTCCCCGGTTATACGGTATCCGAAGTCTGCAGCTCCAGAGCTTTGGTGCGCTCGGTGTCACGGAGCAATACTGGCTTCAGGTATTTGCCGGTGTAGGATTCCTCCACCTTGATAATCTTCTCTGGTGTCCCAGTAGCAAGAACAGTCCCCCCGCCACTGCCGCCTTCCGGTCCCATATCAATGATATAGTCGGCGGTCTTAATTACATCGAGGTTATGCTCAATGACGAGTACGGATTCGCCGGAATCCACCAGACGGTGCAGCACTTCAAGCAGACGGCCTATGTCATCTACGTGCAGCCCCGTTGTAGGTTCATCCAGAATGTACAAGGTCTTGCCCGTACTGCGGCGGTACAGCTCGGACGCCAGCTTCACGCGCTGCGCCTCACCGCCGGACAAGGTGGTTCCCGGCTGGCCAATATTGATGTACCCTAGTCCAACATCGAGCAGAGTCTGCATTTTACGATGAATCTTCGGGATGTTCTTAAAGAATTCTGTTGCATCTTCCACAGTCATCTCCAGTACATCGGAGATGCTCTTGCCTTTGTATTTCACTTCCAGCGTCTCGCGGTTGTAGCGTTTGCCTTTGCATATTTCGCAGGGAACATAGACATCGGGCAGGAAGTGCATCTCAATCTTGATAATGCCATCGCCACGGCAAGCCTCACAACGGCCGCCTTTGACATTGAAGCTAAATCTGCCCTTCTGGAATCCGCGCACCTTGGCTTCATTCGTCTTGGAGAACAAATCACGAATATCATCGAAGACGCCTGTATAGGTAGCCGGATTGGAACGCGGTGTCCGTCCGATTGGCGATTGATCAATTTCAATAACTTTGTCCAGGTTTTCGAGGCCGCGGATTTCTTTGTGCTGACCTGGCCGTACCTTGACCGCCTTATTCAACTGACGCGCCAGACTCTTATAGAGAATTTCATTAATCAGCGAAGACTTGCCGGAGCCCGACACCCCGGTTACGGCCGTGAAAACTCCCAGAGGAATTTTGACGTTCACATTCTTCAGGTTGTTCTCCTTGGCCCCGCGGATTTCAATCCAGCGGTCATCCGTAGCGCGCCGGTTGGAGGTAACCGGAATGAACTTGCGTCCGCTTAAGTACTCCCCGGTCAAGGAATTCGGATCATTCATGATCTCCTGAGGCGTACCTTGGGACATAACCTGTCCGCCATGAATCCCCGCACCTGGTCCAATGTCGATAATATAGTCGGCAGCCATCATCGTATCTTCATCATGTTCGACCACAATCAGGGTATTGCCCAAATCGCGCATATGCCCAAGCGTCGAGATCAGGCGGTCATTATCCCTCTGATGCAGACCAATACTCGGTTCATCGAGAATATACAGCACGCCCATCAGACTGGAGCCGATCTGGGTCGCCAGTCTGATCCGCTGCGCTTCACCACCGGAGAGTGAGCCTGCTGCACGGCTGAGCGTCAAATAATTCAAACCTACGTTGACCAGGAAACCTAGACGGCTGCTGATTTCTTTGAGAATCAGATTGGCAATGGCTGTCTCCTTCTCACTGAGCACAAGGTTTTCGAAAAATTCGAGGCAGTCCCCGATAGACAAATCGGTCACATCCGCAACATTACGGTCATTGACCGTTACGGCGAGAATCTCCTTCTTCAATCTTTTGCCTTTGCACACATGGCAAGGTTTGGCACTCATGAAGCCTTCAATGAACTCACGAATACCATCGGAGGCTGTCTCCCGGTACCGGCGTTCCAGATTGGGAATAATTCCTTCAAAAGCGACAAGCGCATCCTTCCGCTGGCCAAAGTCATTCTCATAACGGAAGCGGATCTTCTCGCTTCCCGTTCCATTCAGCAGCTTCTCCATATGCTCTGGTGACAGACTGCTCACCGGCACATTCTGCGGAATTTTGAAATGCTCGCAGACCGATTTCAGAAACTGCGGATAGTAGTTCGATGTGCTGCCTGTCCAAGCTAGAAAGGCGCCTTCTTCAATGCTTTTCTCTGGATCGGGAATCAGAAGATCCGGATCAACCACCATTTTCATGCCTAGCCCGTCACATTCCGTGCAAGCTCCAAAAGGGCTGTTGAAAGAGAACATCCGCGGCGCAAGCTCCTCGATGCTGAACCCGCAGACCGGACAGGCAAAGCTTGAACTGAACAACAGTTCCTCCTGTCCGATAATATCCACCAGAATTTGCCCGCCGGACAGCTTCAGCGCGGTCTCCAGGGAATCCGTCAGCCGGGTAGTGACATCATCCTTGATGACGATCCGGTCCACCACGACCTCAATCGTATGCTTCTTATTCTTCTCAAGTACGATATCCTCAGTCACTTCTCGAAGTTCACCGTTCACGCGCACCCGGACAAAGCCCTGCTTCGAGATATCACTGAACAATCCCTTATGTTCACCTTTGCGTCCGGAGATGACTGGTGCCAGAATCTGCAGCCGGGTCTTCTCGGGAAACTGCATAATCCGGTCTACCATCTGCTCGACGGTCTGGGAAGTAATCTCGATGCCATGATCCGGACAATGCGGATGTCCTACCCGGGCGAATAGCAGCCGCAGATAATCATAAATCTCCGTAACCGTACCTACGGTTGAACGCGGATTGCGGCTTGTTGTCTTCTGGTCAATGGAAATCGCCGGGGATAACCCCTCAATGGAATCTACATCCGGCTTCTCCATCTGGCCCAGGAATTGCCGGGCATAAGCTGACAGGGATTCCACATAACGGCGTTGCCCTTCCGCATAGATCGTATCAAACGCAAGCGACGATTTGCCGGAGCCGCTAAGTCCCGTCAGCACGACGAAGCGGTCACGCGGAATCGTTACGTCAATGTTCTTGAGATTGTGCGCTCGCGCACCTTTAATTACAATATTTTCGTTCGCCAACGGTATAACCTCCTAAATATCAAAGCTATTTCAAAGCTATTTCAAAATATTTTCGATCCCTCCCAAACCCTCCCTTAGCCAAGGGAGGGCCCCAAGGGTTGCACCCTCTGGACACCCGCAAGCCTGCTGGCGAAGGAGTGAGGGGGGATGAACTTAGTTCATGCGGGATGATGAGCGCTTGTCCCTTCGGGACCGCTGGAATGTAGGCGCTCCAGCGAAACCCGCTGTCCCTTCGGGATGCGCTAACTACAGACTGTGGCTGTCCCTTCGGGATGCGCAAAGGCGAATGGACATTTATCCAAAAGAAACGGCCTTAGATAGCGCCGTTCCTGTACTTTACTGTGTGTATCACATGTGCGAAAGGCTTTGTGTTACTCTGCACGCAGCTCCAGAAGTGCGTCTCGCAGCTCTGCGGCACGCTCGAATTGAAGATTCTTGGCGGCATCCTTCATCTCTGCCTCCAGATGCTGCATCAGGCTCTGGCGCTCCTTCTTGTTCATCTTCCCGCCCACACCGTTGAGATAATCAGCCTTGGACTCGGCAACCTTGGTTGCCTCGATGATATCACTGACCTTCTTGTTGATCGTAGTGGGTGTAATTCCATGCTTTTCATTGTAGGCAATCTGCGTTTCCCGGCGGCGCTGGGTTTCGGTCATAGCTTTTTCCATCGAATCTGTGATACGGTCACCGTACATGATTACACGGCCATTGGAGTTACGGGCCGCACGGCCGATGGTCTGAATGAGTGAACGCTCGGAACGCAGGAAGCCCTCCTTGTCGGCATCAAGAATTGTGACCAGGGATACCTCCGGCAAATCCAAGCCTTCCCGTAGTAGATTGATCCCTACGAGAACATGGAAGGTCCCTAACCGGAGGTCACGCAGAATCGCCATACGCTCCAGCGTCTTGATGTCAGAGTGCATGTAGCGGACCTTTATACCAATTTCCTTGAAATAATCTGTCAGGTCTTCAGACATTTTCTTGGTCAAAGTCGTAACGAGCACACGCTCGTCACGCTCTACACGGTCCCGGATTTCGCTGATCAGATCATCGATCTGTCCCTCTGTCGGACGAACCTCGATAATCGGATCCAAAAGGCCGGTAGGACGAATGATCTGCTGAACCATAGTCTCGCAGTGTTCCATTTCATAAGGTCCCGGTGTGGCGGACACATAGACGATCTGCTTCACCTTGTCTTCGAATTCCTCAAACTGCAGCGGCCGGTTATCCAGCGCAGATGGTAGACGGAAGCCATGTTCTACGAGAACTGTCTTGCGCGCCCTGTCGCCGTTGTACATCGCCCGGATCTGCGGCAGTGTTACATGAGACTCATCGATTACAATCAGCATATCCTCAGGGAAATAGTCCATAAGTGTGTAGGGGGTTGCTCCCGGCTCACGGAAGGTGAGTGGTCCGGAGTAGTTCTCAATCCCGGAACAGAAACCGACTTCCTTCATCATCTCAATATCATAACGGGTCCGTTGCTCCAGCCGCTGGGCTTCCAGCAGCTTGCCAGCGTCCCGGAGTACAGCCAGCCGTTCTTCCAGTTCACGCTCAATATTCACCAGGGCCACACGCATGGTTTCTTCCTGGGTAACAAAGTGGGATGCCGGGAAAATTGCCACATGATCGCGTTCGCCGATTAATTCTCCGGTCAATACATCAATTTCAGTTATCCGTTCGATCTCATCGCCGAACAGTTCTACGCGGATGGCATGCTCACCCTGTGAGGCCGGGAAGATCTCTACCACATCACCGCGTACGCGAAAAGTGCCCCGTACAAAATTAATGTCGTTGCGCTGATATTGGATATCCACAAGCCTGCTCAGGATCTGATTCCGCGGCTTCTCCATACCCACGCGCAGCGACAGCAGCAGACTTCCGTATTCCTGCGGTGAACCGAGACCGTAAATACAGGAAACACTGGCTACAATAATGACATCACGCCGTTCGAATAAGGAACTGGTCGCGGAGTGGCGCAGCTTATCAATTTCTTCATTTATGCTGGAATCTTTCTCGATGTAGGTGTCGGAGGAGGGAATGTACGCCTCTGGTTGATAATAATCGTAGTAACTGACGAAGTAGTCTACCGAATTGCTTGGGAAAAACTCTTTGAACTCACTCGCCAGCTGCGCAGCCAGCGTCTTGTTATGCGCAATAACCAGCGTTGGCCGGTTCAGCTTGGAAATCATTTGTGCGATGGTAAAGGTCTTCCCTGTACCGGTCGCTCCCAGCAGCGTCTGGTGCTTCTTGCCCTGCCGGATGCCGTCTACTAATTCTTGTATGGCATGAGGCTGATCGCCCTGGGGTGTATACTCGGACTCCAACTGAAAAGTCTGCGTACTGACGACAATATCATTCATTTGCCCGTCTCCCCTCTATCGTCTAAAATATATGAATATATTATTATTGTGGCCCTGATGATTCTCACTCCATACCTACTGAAATATATGGAAGATAAGAATACTTGTTCCCGTTTATTATACAGTGTTGCCCAGATTCATGCAAACCATAATATATAGAACTTTAAGGAGCTTGAACACATGGATATTACTTCAATTATCGGACTGCTGGCTGGTCTGGCCGCAATGATAGGCGGTTTTTTCTGGGAAGGCGGAAGCCTGTCCGGCCTGCTTCAGCTGAATGCTGCACTTATCGTATTCGGAGGCACGCTTGCCGCCGTGCTAATCAGCTTCACAGCGTCCAGGTTGCGTTCCGTGCCAGCGGCGGTACGGGTAGCTTTTGGCAGACATAAGGATACTTCAGAAGAACAGGCAGAAGAGCTGATTGCTATGGCTGCAGTCTTAAGACGCGGCGGTGTGCTGGCCCTGGAGAAAAAAGCCGAAGAGCATCCCGACCCTTTTACCAGTGAAGGACTTATGCTCATTGTTGATGGAACAGACCCCGAGCAGGTCCGGCAGATTCTGGAGCTCGAGATGGACGCTAAAGAGCTCAAATACGAGGGCTATGCCAAAATCTTCGAAGCCGCAGGAGGCTATGCTCCCACTATGGGCATCATCGGCACGGTTATGGGTCTGATCCGCGTACTCAGCAGTCTAACCGATCCCTCCAACCTGGGAGCTTCCATCGCAGTTGCTTTTACAGCAACTCTATATGGTGTGGCCAGCGCTAATCTAATATTTTTACCCATTGCCTCCAAAATCAAATCCCGCAGCCAAAGTGAACTGGGCACTATGGAAATGCTTATGGTAGGCATTCTTGCCCTTCAGAACGGGGATCATCCCCAGCTTGTCCGTAAAAAGCTAAGTTCCTTCTTGAACCGTTCCACCAGGGAACGTCGTATCGAGACTACCAGAGGTCCCTCATGAGACAGAGAAACCGTAGGCAGCCACGAACAGGAGGAAGAGAAAACGGCGACCGGTGGATGATTACCTATGCCGATCTGATTACACTGCTACTTATTTTCTTCGTGGTTCTGTATGCCATGAGCAGTCTGGATACACATAAATTCAACATCGTCACCAGCTCTTTAACGGACACTTTCAGAAGCGGAAATCCGGTATTGGATGGTGGAAGCGGCGTGCTGGATGGTCAAAAGGGACTGCAATCGGAAGGGACGGGGAAAGGTCAGAATGGGGAGGAGAATGGCAAGGATGGAGCCGGTCTCAATCAGGACAATGCGGCCAGCCCATCCCCTGACAGCACAGAGCCTTCGGCTCGTGAGCAGTCCTTCCGTGAACAGGAAGCCAAATTGGCTGCGCTAATGGGCGTCATCACCAAATATGTCAACGACAACAATCTGGGAGACCAGATCTTTGTGGCGGATAAACCGCAAGGCATTGCGATTACGCTCAGTGACCGTTACCTGTTCGACGTCGGACAGGCCGAGCTCAAAGCACCCGCGCTCCCCGCGCTGCGGCAGCTGTCTGGACTATTCCGCGGAATTGGAGCAACCATCAGCATCGAGGGCCATACCGATAATACACCAGTGTCTGCCGGCTCCCGTTATAACGACAACTGGGAACTGTCCGGCGCCCGTGCTCTCTCGGTGCTGCGCTTCTTTTTGGATAAAGAGGGGTTGAATCCGAATACGTTTCAATATGCCGGATATGCTGATACCCGCCCTGCTGTGAGCAATTCTACTGCAGAAGGACGGCAGAAAAACCGGCGCGTAGAGATTACGGTACTGCGGCAGCTTCAGGAAGGGGAGTAGCGCACAATTAGACCACAAAAAGACAGACCTCACACATTAGTGGTACAAAATGTGATGTGAGAGTCTGTCTTTATTTTATACGCCGAAACTAGAGTTCGAAGGATATCCTATTCTTCAATCAATTTGCCATACGCTGCCGCATCCAGCAGTCCCGACGCTGCTTCTGCGAACTCACCGGTGATTTCCAGCTCAAAAATCCATCCGCCGCTGTAAGGCTGATCATTAATCAGCTCCGGACTGGCTTCCAGTGCGTCGTTGATCTTGGTCACTGTCCCTGATACCGGAGAATAGAGCTCCGATACCGTCTTGACGGATTCGATGCTGCCCACGCTGTCGCCAGCCGAGATGGCTGCCCCCACCTCAGGAAACTCTACAAATACGATATCGCCAAGTAAATGCTGGGCATGATCCGTAATTCCGACACGTACTATGCGCCCTTCACCCTGCTGTGCCCATTCATGTTCTTCGCTATACAACAGGTCGTCTAGCACTTCACTCATTCTTAAGCCGCCTCTTTTCCAAATTTGGAGTTGTAAAATTAGTTATAGACTAAGTGATTGCGCTGCGCAATGTCAATATAGCTGACAGGAAAATAAAATTTGTCATCTTTTTGACGTTTTTATGTTGACAGCGGAGTTGTATACCCGGTTTAATGGAGTCAGTAGAAAACAATACGGTTTGCGAATGAAGGCATAGGGAGAGACTGTCTGCGAGAAGACAGCGCCGAAGGAGTAAGCCCGGAAGGGTGAATCTCTCAGGCAAAAGGACCTTTGCCGGACGCATCTCTGGAGAGCTATTCGAACCTGCCTGGCAGGATTCGGATCACCAACGGGGAAACCTGCGCGGCTTACAGCAGGGTAACTCTCAGGTACAAGGGACAGAGCGGAAGACTTATATGCGGATTGTGCATATTCGTCTTTTGCCTGTCCTTTTTCGCATGTAATAAAGACAAGGGAGTGAGCAGATGGAAGCTTTGAAGAGAACACCTTTTTACGACCTTTACGCCGCTTATGCGGAGTCCAGATGTATTGATTTCGGCGGCTGGGAGCTGCCGGTGCAGTTCACGGGAATCGTGAAGGAGCATGAGGCGGTCCGCCAGAAGGCCGGATTGTTCGATGTATCGCACATGGGCGAATTCATGGTCAGCGGCAGCGGCTCGGAAGCCTTTCTGCAGCAGATGACCACCAATGATGTCAGCCGTCTTCAGGATGGCGGCGCGCAGTACACCCTGATGCTCTATCCAAGCGGCGGTGTGGTTGATGATCTGCTGGTCTACCGCCTCGGCGAAGAACATTACATGCTGGTCGTCAATGCCTCCAATATCGACAAAGACTTCCAATGGCTGCAGGAGCATCTCACCGATGAATTCAGCGGTGTAACGCTGAAGAACGTATCTGACGATACGCTACTCCTCGCACTGCAGGGCCCCTTGGCGGAGACGATTCTGGCCGTAGTAACTTCTGCTCCCATTGCAGAGCTTGCGCCTTTCCATTTCATCGAGCGCGCTGTGGTCTGCGGCGTAGAGGTTCTGCTCTCACGGACCGGATATACCGGGGAGGACGGATTTGAACTATACGCCCCGCTGGACACAGCAGCTGCGCTCTGGAACGGCTTGCTTGCGGCCGGTGCACCGCACGGTCTGACTCCCGCCGGACTCGGGGCACGCGATACGCTTCGGTTCGAAGCCAAGCTGCCGCTGTACGGCCAAGAGCTGTCGGCGGACATTACACCGCTCGAAGCAGGCGTACAGTTCTTCGTGAAGCTGGATAAAGCCGGCTTCATCGGCAAGGACGCACTGGTGAAGCAGAAGGAAGCCGGGCTACCCCGCCGCCTCGTGGGACTAGAGATGATTGACCGGGGCATTCCACGCTCACATTATCCGGTCTATGCGGAGGGTGTGAAGATCGGGGAGGTCACTACAGGCACACAGTCCCCAACGCTGAAACGCAATTTGGGTCTGGCCCTGCTGGACGCTGCCTATACAGAGATTGGAACAGAGGTTTACGTGGAGATTCGCGGCAAGCAGCTTAAGGCGGCCGTGGTCAAAGCGCCATTCTATAAAAAGAGCCAAGGAGTGAAGCCGCAATGAAGCACCGTTATCTGCCGATGACCGAGCAAGACCGCAAGGAGATGATGGAGGCTGTCGGGATTCAGTCCGTGGAGGAACTGTTCGCCGACATCCCTCAAGCTGTCCGTTATCAGGGAACGATGCCGATGTCTGAAGCGCTTGATGAATACGCGCTGCTCCGCCATATGAAAGAGCTGTCCGACCGCAATGCCAGCTTCGACACCCATGCCAGCTTCCTCGGTGCAGGGCTGTATGACCACCATATCCCCGTTGTTATTAACCATGTGATTTCCCGCTCGGAGTTTTATACCGCCTACACCCCTTACCAGCCGGAGATCAGCCAAGGCGAGCTGCAGGCAATCTTCGAGTTCCAGTCCTATATCTGTGAGCTGACCGGCATGAAAGTAGCAAATGCCAGCATGTACGACGGTGCGACCGCCTTCTCGGAAGCTGCTGTGCTTGCAGCCGGTGCGACAAAACGCAAAAAGTTGATTGTCTCCCGCACTGTTCACCCTGAGGCACGCCAGGTGCTGCGTACCTCTGCGGGTGCATGGGGCCTGGATGTTGTAGAGATTGACTACAAGGACGGAGTAACGGATCAGGCCAAGCTTGCTACCGCGATTGACGGCGACACGGCTGCCGTACTGGTACAGTCGCCGAACTTCTTCGGCGCCATTGAAGATCTCAGCGCCATTGAGCCGCTGATCCATGCAGTGAAAGGCCTGCTCGTCGTCAGCGCCAATCCGCTGGCCCTCGGTATTCTCGAAACGCCAGGTAAGCTTGGCGCCGACATTGTAGTCGGTGATGCCCAGCCGCTAGGCATTCCGGCTTCACTTGGCGGACCTACCTGCGGCTTCTTCGCCGTAGCCGAGCCTCTTATGCGCCGCATGCCGGGCCGGATTGTCGGCCAGACCGTTGACCGTAACGGCAAACGCGGTTTCGTACTGACCCTGCAGGCCCGCGAGCAGCATATCCGTCGCGAAAAAGCGACATCCAACATCTGTTCCAACCAGGCACTGCTCGCGTTATGTGCCTCTGTCTACCTATCCGTTATGGGCAAAGAGGGCATGCGTGAGGTTGGAGAACTGAACATCCGCAAGAGCCATTACGCAGCCGGCAAGCTCGGTGAACGGACTGGTGCTGCTCCTGCATTCAGCGCACCCTTCTTCAATGAATTTGTCCTGAAGCTCCCTGAGGGAAGCAACGTCAGCGAGATTAACTCCAAGCTGCTGAAGGAAGGCTATCTCGGAGGTTATGATCTGGGCCGGGATTATCCTGAATTGGCCGGTCATATGCTGGTTGCCGTCACCGAGAAAAGAAGCAAAACAGAAATTGACCAATTCGCAAGCGCATTGGAGGGCTGTATATGAAACCGGAACAAAGTCTGATCTTCGAGCTTAGCCGTCCCGGCCGCTCGGCTTATTCCCTGCCCGTGTGCGATGTTCCGCAGGAAGAGAGCATCGATGCCCTGATTCCCGCCGGACTCCTTAGAAGCGAGCCGGTAGTCTTGCCGGAAGTATCAGAGGTGGATGTGATTCGCCACTATACCGCACTGTCCCGCCGCAACTTCGGTGTAGACAACGGCTTCTATCCACTCGGCTCCTGCACAATGAAATACAACCCGAAGATTAATGAAGATGTCGCCCGCTTCCCGGGCCTGGCCAAGATTCACCCTTACCAGCCGGAAGAGAGCATTCAAGGCGCACTTGAACTGATGTATACTCTGCAAAAGGATCTGGCTGCCCTGACCGGCATGGATGCCGTATCTCTGCAGCCAGCCGCCGGTGCCCACGGGGAATGGACCGGCCTGATGATGATTCGCGCTTACCATGAGAGCCGCGGCGAGACCCGCTCCAAGGTCATCGTGCCCGATTCCTCGCACGGTACCAATCCGGCCAGCGCCTCTGCGGCTGGTCTGGTAACGGTAACCATCCCCTCCAACGACAAAGGGATGGTTGACCTGGAAGCCCTGAAAGCGGCTGTCGGCAGCGACACCGCTGCTCTGATGCTTACCAATCCGAGCACGCTCGGATTGTTCGAGACGCAAATCGTCGAAATCGCCCAGATCGTACACGAAGCAGGCGGCCTGCTCTATTACGACGGAGCCAACTCTAATGCGATTATGGGCATTACCCGCCCCGGCGATATGGGCTTCGATGTGGTGCACCTGAATTTGCACAAAACGATGAGCACCCCGCACGGCGGCGGCGGTCCGGGAGCCGGACCGGTCGGTGTAAAAGCGAAGCTGATCCCGTTCCTGCCACAGCCGACAGTAGTTCAAACGCAAGACAGTAGCTACTCGCTGAACTACGGTGGTCCGGAATCGATCGGACGCGTCAAAGCCTTTTATGGCAACTTTGGTATCCTGGTCCGAGCCTACGCCTATATCCGTACCTACGGACCGGACGGCCTGCGCGAGCTCTCCGAGAACGCTGTGCTGAACGCCAACTATATGATGCACCGGCTCGCACCGTATTTTGAAATCCCTTATCCAGGCATCTGCAAGCATGAATTCGTCATGTCCGGCAGAAATCTTAAGCAGTACGGTGTACGCACACTGGATGTAGCTAAGCGGCTGCTCGACTTCGGCTACCATCCGCCAACCGTATACTTCCCGCTGACGGTAGAGGAATGCATGATGATCGAGCCCACCGAAACCGAGAGCAAGGAAACGCTCGACGGGTTCATCGATACAATGATCCAGATCGTCAAGGAAGCCCAGGAAACGCCGGAGATCGTGATCAATGCTCCGCATACTACGGAGATCAGCCGTCTGGACGAGACGCAAGCCGCGCGGAAGCCGGTACTGAACTGTTCTTGCGGGTAACCATTTTTCTTAATGAATTGCAGTTTACCATAACGCAAAGCGGCTAATCCCGAAGTCATTCCTGGCTTCGCGGGTTAGCCGCTTTGCTGTTCAGATAAGTTTTTTGGCAAAGTGGGAGCGGTCATTTACATTCATTTTGATATAAATACTCTTCACTACATTCCGCACAGAGCCCTCACTGATCCCCAGCGCGCTCGAGATATGCAGTGCACTTTTGTCCGTTAGCCACAGTGCAGCTACCTCCTTCTCTCTCGCCGTCAGCTTATACTTGCTAAGCACCATGTCGAGTCGGAACTTTTGCAAACTAGCATTGTTAACCATCCGTTTATACGCCACATTATCTGCCAATTGCTGCACGAACGGAATCGCAAAATCTATCGGCTGCTTGGAGTCAAAAGAAATATCCACATAGCCAAGGGTACCACCGTCCAGACTTAAGGGCGCACATACACAATTCCAGCTCTGAAAAGAAGCATCTGTATGCTCCATTCCCCGTACTACCCCAATAAGGTTCATCTCCATAGCCAGTGAGACAGCATTCAGGCCCGAATACCGTTTGGAAAGATTAATGCCTGCACCCAGCCCCGCATGGTCCATGTTCTCCTGAAGGCTCCGCGAGGAGCAGATCAGATCGAGAATCCAACCCTCTTCATCTGCCAGAAACACGACATAAGGAATGGGAATGAACTGGCTGATCGCCACCATCTCCGCCCGCATGGAAGATACCATGGCTTCACTGTATACCGCTTTGTTCTCTTTCACGCAAGAGACCACCGGCGGGTGCAACGCACTATATGTATTGGATGAATGACCGGGGAGAAAAGACGCAGCTTGAGCTGCTGGAAGATCATCCGGCGAACACCACATTTTTATTCTGGAATTCAAGGTAGTCAACACAAACACCTCCTGGTTGTTATGGTTAATGGATTCGGAAGAATTGTGAATATATTCACTAATAATATTACATCTATATTTGTTATGGCAATATTTCCTATCTATACTATAAACTCTCTGAGGTTCGGGGAAGAAATTCTTTTAGCTGGAATGTAATATCTCATGTTCTACTAATATAGCAGTAAATCTATCATAGAGTAATTAAGAGACAATTTACAGGGGCTATTCTTACGAAAAACCGTTGAAAAATACCCTTTCTTCCTTGTGCATAACCCAGGTTGTAATCCAGCCTGCGCATAGCTGTTTTCTCATCATTCGTCATATTCTTGTATGTTTATTTATGTATCCGACTTAAATCGATAGTTTTCGACATTAATCCGGTGCTATATTTGTTTATACGTCTTTGGAAATTAGGAGTAAAGGGGGTCTATTCTTGAGTATTATTGAAGCCCGCGGGCTGTCCAAATCGTTCATGCAAGCGGTGAAAGAGCCCGGCCTGGCGGGAGCCGTCAAGCACCTCTTCATCCCGAAGCATATCGAGATGATTGCGGTGCAGCCGCTGGACCTGAGCATTGAAGCCGGTGAGACTGTAGCCTATGTGGGTCCGAACGGTGCAGGCAAATCCACCACGATCAAAATGCTGACCGGCATCCTCATGCCCTCTGCAGGAAGCATTTCTGTAAACGGTATCAATCCGTATAAGAAAAGAATGGAGAACGCCGCGCAGATCGGAGCCGTGTTCGGACAACGCACGCAGCTGTGGTGGGATATTCCGATTGTGGAATCTTTTTCGCTGCTGAAGGATATCTATCAGGTCCCGGAGCCTGTCTATAAGGCCAATCTGGATCAGTTCACGGAGCTGCTGGGCATGGATGAATTCATCCATCTGTCCGCGCGCAAGCTCTCCCTGGGTCAACGCATGCGTGCGGACCTGGCCGCCGCCTTATTACATAATCCGCCGATTCTTTATCTGGATGAACCCACAATTGGACTGGACGTCTCCGTGAAGCAAAAAATCCGCGAGTTCATCAAAAAGATCAACCAGGAGCAGCATACCACCGTCATGCTCACCACCCACGACCTCGGCGACATAGAGGATCTGTGCAAGCGGCTGATTATCATCGACCACGGCTCTATTATCTATGACGGGAGTCTAAGTGAGGTTAAATCCCGTTTTGCGAGAAACCGGGTGATCTTCTTCCAAGTGGGCGCACCGATGCCGGAGCTGTACACGCTGCTGTCTCATACTCCCGGAATGAAGCTAGACCTTCAAAATAAACATGAATTCTCCGTCTCCTTCGACCGCAATGAATATACAGCCAGTGACGTGGTCAGCCGGGTGATGAAGTACGGCGAAGTGATTGACTTCCGCATGGAGGATGCCAATATTGAGCAGGTGATAAAAGCGGTGTACGACGGGAACCTGGACCTTAATCAAGATGGGAAATGAGGAGGTGTGACGGCAGCCATGCCAGTAGTCAAGCTCAAGAAATACCGCAGTATCGCCAACCGTTCCTTGCAAAATGTTCTATCCTACCGGTTCTCCTACGTCGTCACTTTTTTGTCCAATGCGATCAATCTGCTGGCGGTTTATTTTTTGTGGTCAGGTATTTATGGGGGCCGCGAGGTCGTGGGCGGATATACGTGGGACCAGATGAAAACCTATCTGCTAGTCACTTTCCTGGCCAACTCTGTGCTGTCCTGGTATTCCGAAACCGCGATTTCCGGAAAAATCCTTGATGGCAGCGTTGCCGTAGACTTGCTGAAGCCTATTGATTTTCAGACGGCCCGTTTCTCCGAAACGCTGGGCACCAGCCTGCTGGAAGGCGGCATAAGCACGATTATCCTAGTGATCTTCTCCTTCTTCATTTCCGGTCTGGCCCTTCCCCATTCTGCGCTCGTCTATGTGCTGTTCGCGCTCAGTCTGCTGGGGGCCATTGCGGTGAAATTCGGCGTGGTGTATCTGGCAGCACTGCTGTGCTTCTGGTCCACCGGCTCCATGGGTATTGTCTGGACCCGGATTGCCCTTACCAATCTGCTGTCCGGAGCTCTGGTGCCTTTGGCCTTCTTCCCCGGTTGGCTGGAAAGGACAGCATTGCTGCTGCCGTTTCAGAGTATCATCCACACGCCAACCATGATTTTTCTGGAGCAGGCCGGAACTTTGGAGAGTCTGAAGCTGATCGGCATTCAATGCTTCTGGGGAGCGGCGCTCTGGATCGCCGGGAAGTTCATGTGGAACTGGGCGGTCCGCCAGGTGACTATTCATGGAGGTTAGGCGGGAGGAGGAAAGTTAATGACGTTGTCGCGGATGTTCTATCTATATAAAAGGCTCTATATGCAGCAGCTAAAAGCGATCCTGGAATACAATAAGGACTTCTACATCTTAATGTGTTCCGCCGCTCTGACACAGGTGCTGGGGTTTGTGTTCCTCTGGGTGATCTATGACCGGATTCCCGATATTAACGGCTGGCAGTTCTGGGAGGTGACCTTCATGTATGCGATGATCTTCCTGACGGAAGGCATCGGCTCTTTGTTCTTTGAAGGAACCTGGCGGCTGGGAAGATTGGTCAATCAAGGCGAACTGGACCGTTATCTTCTTCGTCCGGTTCCGGTTGTGCTTCAGGTGTTCTGTACAGGGATTGGTATCAACGGCCTGGGCAATCTGCTCATCGGCGGAGTGATTATCTGGAAATCGCTGGTTCACAGCCATATCCAGTGGAGCTTGGCCAAAGTGGTAATCGTTATTCTACTGCTCATTACGGCGGTTATTATCCGCATATCGATTAATCTGGCTGGAAATTCAGCGGCCTTCTGGATTCGCAATGCCGGGAACGCCTTTCCCTTGATGGTGCACAATTTGGCCGATCTGGCAAAGTACCCGGTCACACTGTTTCCGCAGGCGGTACGGGTGTTTATTTCCACCGTTTTGCCGTATGCCTTCATCAGCTTCTATCCGGCAACTTACATTTTCGGCAAAAGCGGGTGGACCGGATGGTGGATGCTCGCTCCCGTTGTGGCAGCGGGCAGTGCGGCAGCAGCTTACGGCATCTTCCGGTACGGTCTTTCGAAGTATGAGAGCACGGGTAACTAGGGGGGACCTCAACGAAGGGCCATAACTCCGGTTGCCCGCCTGCTTCTCTGCTCGCCTCAACCCTAATCGCCCTTGCGAAAGTATGCCAAAGAGCAGTGCGGAAATTCCGCACTGCTCTTTTTAATCACTTCTTTTTTCGTCAGACCGTACTTGCTAAACCTGCCAGTCTTTCTTATGCTGCCGCAGCAGCCTTTTGCTTCTTCCGTTCCTTGGCTGATTTGCGGAAGTACAGCAGCTCGTAGATGGCCGGTACCACCACCAGTGTCAGCAGAGTTGCCGCAATCAAGCCGCCGATCACCACGATAGCCAGACTCTGTGAGACGATGCTGCCCTGCTCGGTATGACCGAACAGCAGTGGAAGCATGGCACATACCGTTGCAATAGCTGTCATTAGAATCGGACGCATCCGTGTTCCGGCTGCTTCAATGATGGCATCGCGCACAGTCATATGCTCTTCATTCTGCTTAATCCGGTCGATCAGTACAATCGCATTCGTGACGACGATACCTATCAGCATCAAAGCACCGAACAAGGCGGTGAAGTCAGGAGTCACACCGGATATGATCAACGCGATCACTGCACCGATGGCCGCAAGCGGCAGGGAGAACATAATAGCCAGTGGTGCGCGCAGGGTCTTGAATGTCAATACCATGATCAGATACACCAGACCAATCGAGATCAGGGCTGTCATGCCAAGGTCATTGAAATCTCCAGCCTGATCCGCCGAAGCACCGCCTGCGAACAGCGTTACGCCTTCGGGGAGTGTAATACTGTCTGTTTGTTTTTTGATATCTGCTCCGATGGTGGATACTTTCTTCGGATCTACCTCAGCTGTAATGCGCACATAAGGCTTGCCGTCTTTATGGTAGAGCATGGCTGGCTGATCGGTGACCTCAAGGGTAGCTAACTTCGAGAGCGGCTGTGGCCCTCCGGCAGTCATGATCGTAATATCTTGCAGATCCTGCTGCGATTTCGGCTGCAGTACAGGCTCCAATACCACTCCGGCTGGAGAACCATCCAGTTCCATCTGCCCCATCGGTACCGGATTCAGCATCGCCGCCAGCTGCATGGAAATTTCCTGAGCATTTGCAGCAGTCGGGTTCACCTTGAACGCGAACACCGGCTTGGTATCCTCCATGTTGCTGGTGACCTTTTGTACACCATCTACTGTTTTCACTTTGGCAGCTACAGACTTCGCAACGGAATTAATGGATTCCAGATCCTCCCCAACGATATCCACATACTCACTGGTCGAGCCGCCGCCCATCATGCTGGACTCATTTGCAGTCAGGGTTGCTCCCGCATAGGAATCCTGCAGGCCGCGGATATGGTCCAGGAACACCTGTGCATCAGCATCCTTCTTCATCATGACGGTGTAATCGACCTGGGTCAGTGAAGTCACTTCACCCCATTGCGCCGAATCTGCGCTGTTGCCGGTCATCATGATCACAGTCTCTGCCTGCGGCTGCTTCATCAGTTCAGCTTCCAGCTGTTTGCCCTTCTCCAGCACTTCCTTCACTGGAACGTCATTCGGATAGACTAACTGTATGGTTACATTGCTGGCATCGGATGCATCCAGCGCTCCCTTGGGCATGGTAACATAAGCAGCAACAGAACCCACCAACAGCACCAGACCGAGTGTCAGAGTAATCCACTTATGACGCAAATTCCATTCCAGAAAACGGCCGAAGCCTTTGGACGGCTTATGCTCCTTCAAGGAAGAACTGCGCAGCAGCCAAGAGCTTAACAGAGGGACTACGGTCAGCGCCACAACCAGTGAAGTAAGCAGGGAGTAGGTTACCGTTAGAGCAAACGGAAGCAGGAAGGCTTGCAGGGTTCCGTTCAACAGACCCATAGGCAGGAACACGGCAACTGTAGCTATAGTCGATGTAGTGATTGCCCTTGCGACCTCGCGGGTAGCGCTGATAATCATGTCCATGGAGAACGGCTCTTTCTGCATCCTGCGGTGAATATTCTCAATAACGACAATACTGTCATCCACCAGCCGCCCGACTGCGACAGCCACACCACCCAGTGTCACAATATTCAAAGTAATGCCGGAAACATCCAGCAAGTATAAGGTAACCGCCAGCGACAACGGAATGGATACCGCCGTGATCAAGGTAGCGCGCACATTGCGCAGGAAGATCAGAATGACAATCGTCGCAAATAATGCACCGAGCAGCACTTCACGCATCATGCTGTTGACGGAGGTGACAACCATATCCGCGGTGCTGAAAATAACGGAAACGTCAGCATTTTTGTTTGATTGGGTCAGGTCTTTCGCAACCTCGCGCACCTTATCACCCACATCGACCGCATTAGCGTTGGCTTCCTTGGTAATGATGGCGAACAATACATCCTTCCCGTTCGAGCGGCTGACACTTTCCTGGTCAGTCACCGCTTGAACCGCAGCTATATCCTGCAGTGTTACACCGGGCACAACGGGCAGCTTTTTCAGTGTATCGATACTGTCTATGGAAGACACCACATTCACGTTGCCTGTCTGTCCGCCAAGGGTCTGCTCTCCGATCGAAGCCGATACGCTCCGTCCCTGAAGTAGTCCCAGCACCTGGGCTGTAGCCACGCCCTTTGCGGCCATTGCCTGCGGATCCAGCTTCACATTAACCTGCGGAGCCGTTTTGCCGTATAGAGCTACATTCGCTACCCCATCAATTTTTTGCAGCTCGGGGATGATCTTATCTTCCGCAAGCTTCAGATTGTCCTTGGTTATCCCTTCGTCGAAGGACATCGTAAGCTCGGAGATCGGAATCATTGAGGTGTTCAGCTGTACAATGAACGGGTCCATGACCCCTTCCGGGAAGTGCAGTGCACCGACAGCCTTTTCAACCTCCTGGGCTGCATCCTTCATATTGGTTTTGCCGTCAAAATAAATATCCACCTTCGCATAACCATCACCGGAAGTAGACATCTGCTCGGTTTTGCCCTTCACCACTGAGGTTGCCGCCTCAATCGGCTTCGTCACATTTGCCTCCATGGAATGCGCATCCTGACCCGGGCCGAGCACCGTAACTGTAACCTGAGGATTATCGGCCTCCGGCATAAACTCCATAGGCAGCGAAGTATAGCTAAGGATCCCCACCACCAGTGCCATGACAACCAGAAGGCCCACTGCCCCCTTATTGCCGAACGACCATTTTGTTAACCATGTCATTTCTCTTTTCCCCTTCCACTTCTGTATGATATGTTTCTGTGTGCCTGATTCTTATGTATTGCTGTCTTTAATCATTGTAGAGCCTGGCGGCTGGCTCCAAAACCTCCCGGCGATGGGTTTCGTCCTCGGTCTTAAGTCGGGGTTCTTCCCCTCCCAGAGACAGACAAAAAAGCCCTCCTTCCTAAGAAGGAGAGCCTATTTAGAACCTATTGTTAATATACAGACAAAGTAGCCTTATTCCATGTAAAAGACTTCACGCAGCGGAACCATCGGGGTTTCCTCATTGAAATCAAAGGAGCCTTCGACCATCTTCGACGTAATGGCGTTCCATCTGTTGCAGGCATCACTCTGGGCTATGTAGGCAAAAGCCGCTTCCGGATCATCGCACTCAAAGCAATAGAAAAACTGATTGCCATTCTGGAAAATCGAATAATTCGTAATTCCGGCTTTGGAATGCTCCTCCAGGATTTCCGGCCAGGGGTTCAGGTGCATCTGCACATACTCCTCCAGGCTCTCCTCCTTCACCCGCCAGGTCCAGGCCAATTTGTTACTGCCCATGTTCTCATCCTCCTACACATTTGGTGAACGTACAAGACTTGCTCCGGAAGCTTCTCTTGATTTAAATAAAATATACTGATGCCACTACCAAATATATGGTAACGCTTACAATGGTTTTATGCAATACATTTCTATAGAACGTGAACTTGAGAATGTTAGGCTCATCATTGCGGAAAGTCTTGTTATTCATGGCGTTCCGCAATGATCGTTATCCATTCTCAAGTTCATCTTATATAGTGACAAAAAGATCAGCCCGCTCTCCGGTGAATGGCCGGATATAGCAGACTGATCTATGAACGTTGAACTTATAGTGCAGGCTTAAGCACTGATTCCCGTCTCGCTCGGACGGAGTATGGCCGATCCAATCGCCAGCAGAACCGCAGCCATAAGGCCCAGGATGGCAAAAGGTAGCCACAGCTCACTCCAGCCGCCGCCGGTTGCGGCGATATCCACTGCCTGGATCGCCCATTTCTGCGGCATGAAATTAGCTGCTTTTTGCATATAATCCGGCATCACCGAGAGGGGCCAGAAGCAGCCGCCCAGCATGCAGGTCGGTGTAAGAATAAGCGCGTTCAGCATGCCTGCGTTACGCGGATTGCGGACCAGTCCCGCTACTGTGCTGGCAATACCCATGGACACAAGCATAAATGCGGCAAGCACCAGGAAATAGAGATATGCCGGTACTTCATAGTCATAGCGCAGCACCCATTTACCGAGGACCAGCACAACCGCAATCTGGATGACCCCCACCAGAAAGCTGCCCAGGAAATTCCCCAGTGCAATCTCATAAGAACGGACCGGAGCACTGAACATCCGCATCATCGTCCGCCCCCTGCGGTCATCCATAATCATGGATACCGTGCTTGTCACCAAGCCCATGAGGAACATTAACGTCATACCTGTAATGACTCCGAGTGTTTCCCGCGGATACAGGTCATAATCTGTACGCGTACTTCCCACATTATGCTGCCCGGCCTGCTTCAGAATCGTGCCAAAACCGACTTCAGCATCCCCCGTTCCTCCGCTGACCGCATGTACCGCCTGTACAGTTTCCAGCATTTCCTTGGCGATAGTATTCACTTTCATTTTGAACATGATGGAGGTTTCTGTCGTCCGAAGCTCATAGATATTCAGCTGCGGCTGCTCCCCATGTGCAAGCTGTGCGGTATACTCTGCCGGAATCCATAATCCCACACCACCCTCCTGCCCGATAACGCCTTCTTTGAGGGTCGCCTCATCACTTCGCGGAACAAGCTTGTAATCCCCCGTCTTCTCCAGTTCGGCAAGCAGATGCTGCCCTGCTGCACCTGTATCCATATTGGTATACAACACCGTAGCCGAACTGTCTTCCATGCCTCCGGTAACCGATATAATAGCAGCGACCACAATACTCGGAAGCAGGATGTACATAAGGAACCCCTTGCGGGAGCCGATGGTCCGTTTGACCATGTTCCAGGCGATTGTCATTATTTTATTCATGGTAACCCACCTTCCGGTATGAGAGAATGGCTGCACTGAACATCACGAGACAGATCACGGAGATAATAAGCAGATTCGGCAAAATCTGTGACAGCTCTGAATGCAGCATCATCCGGATTACCGCCTGCAGCACCCAATGATTAATCGTAACCGCACCGATGGTATTCACCCAGGCATCGGGTAGCGGGGCCATCCCCCCACTCAGGAAAGTCATACTTACTGTGATGACACTAATGATACTGCTCGCACTTGCCGCGGTTTTACTGAACATGCAGACCACAATGGACAACGTCATTGAAGCGATAATCATCAGCAGACAGAACAACATCAGCAGACCCGGACGATTGCCCCAGTACACGCCGAACAGCCAATGGCTGAGCAGGATAATCGCCAGGCATTGAACAATGGATACGAGGCCTACTCCGAGAATTTTTCCGATAAACAGCTGTGAGCCTTTGACCGGCATGGAGTTGATGCGATAGAGCGTATGGTTATCCTTTTCACTAAACAGCGAACTGGTCACGGTGATTCCGCTGTAGAGCAGAAACATCATCAGCATGGATGCCGCATAGAATTGGGAAGCCGTATAGGTTCTGCCCCCATTATTCAGATCACCCAGCTTGACTGCTTCATGGTTCCCCGCTCCCGTCGAGGAAGCTGACACCGTCAGCGCCTCAGGCCCCAGTGTCGCCACCACCGCCTGCTTATAATTCATCGTGCTCAGGAAATTATCAAAAGCCGTTCCCGCCACCATATTGTCTGTACGGTTCTTGCCAAGAATGAATTCCAGCTGCGCCTTTTTGCCGCTCTGTACTTCACTGTCGAAGCCGTCCGGAATGATTACAGCATATCCGTATTTCCCGGTGCGCAGTCCGCTCTCTGCCGCCTGACGGCTCTCTGCTTCTTGCGGGATGATAACCTTCTGAACTTCAGGCGATTCCAAAAAGGTGGCAATCATGGCTGATGACCCTGCCTTTTCACCTGAAGAATGAACTACCGCCACAGTCACAGGTTCTATATTAGCCGCGCCTTTGACACCAACCACCCCGGATAGTGAAGCGCCCAGAAGAAAGATCAGCACCAGGGGCAGCAAAAACATATTCAACAGCATTGAGCGGGAGCGGGATAGTCTGCGCAGCTCATAGATCATAATGGTCCATGTGTTCATGTAAGCCTTCCTCCTTTCTCTAATCGCGCAGGGTCCGTCCGGTCAGGTTGAGAAACAGGGTCTCCAGATCCGGCTCTTCAATATTCAGGGAGGCTATATTCCCTTCATGCTTCGCAAAGATAAATAGAATATCCTGCAAATGACTTTGCGACGAAGGCAAATACAACTCTACCGTATCTTCGATGTGTTCAACGCGGCTTATCCCCGGATGCTGTCCAAGCTCCTGGATCAGGGCAGGAGTGATCCGCGAGGCCTTCACGACAATTTTTTCTTCATGGGCTACCCGTTCCCGCAGCTCGCGCTCCGTTCCACAGGCAATGATGTGGCCTTGATCCATAATCGCTACCCGGTCACAAATGGCGGCTACCTCCTCCATATAATGGCTCGTATAGATAACCGTTGAGCCAAGCTTGTTCAGCGCTTTGACAGATTCGAGGATATGATTGCGCGACTGGGGATCGATGCCTACCGTCGGCTCATCCATAATGATCAGTTTCGGGCGGTGCATAATCGCACAAGCGATATTCAGCCTTCTCTTCATACCGCCGGAGAAGGTTGACGGCTTATCCTTCGCCCTGTCACTAAGACCGGTAAAAGCCAGCGCCTCCTCCACCCGTTCCTTGAGCAGCTTGCCGCGAAGGCCGTAGAGCTTGCCGAAAAAGCTCACATTTTCCGCCGCTGTCATATTTTCATATAAAGCGAGATCCTGGGGGACGAGTCCGATACGCTTTTTGACCTCCAGGGGTCTGTTCATCACGGACAACCCGTCAATCATGATATCGCCGCTATCTGCCTTCAGCAAACCGCAGATCATGCTGATCGTGGTGCTTTTCCCTGCACCGTTCGGTCCGAGGAGGCCGAAGATTTCACCTTCCTGTATGCTGAAGTTCACGTAATCCACCGTTAATTTTTGATCATACCGTTTCACCACATCGTTTAGTACCACAAAGGCCATGGTTCATCTCTCCTTTTCCTGAATGCTTCTATATAAGATGAACTTGAGAATGGATAACGATCATTGCGGAACGCCATGTATAACAAGACTTTCCGCAATGATGAGCCTAACATTCTCAAGTTCACGTTCTATATGTATTCATTGTAGCGCAAGAAGAATGCGGCCGAAGGTACGAAAGGTCATTCTTTGGAGGTGACTTAAGTCATCTCCTGAACCAGTGGATTCTTATGGTAAAATAAATAGACCAACCCATAAAGGATGACCTCCCTTTGAACAAAGAAATGAATGTCCTGCGCTACGCGCTTATTATCATCCCTGCCCTGCTTGCTATATATCTCTATGATTATGCCGACTATGAGCTGTTCACCTTTCATTTCCTGCTGCTCCTGTTAATCGCGACTCTGGGCAAACGGTTCCCGCGTCTGCTTGGCACATTAAGCGGGGGTGTTGAACTGCTCTATACAGCCTGGCTATGCCGGCATTACGGAGGACTGATGATTTTCCCGGCCATTTCAACGCTACTCTATTACTCCCGGCTGGAGCGTAGACCAGTAGTACTTGTCTTCTTCGCTCTTCATCTGGCAGCCCTAAATATAGCTCTCAGCGGCTCCGATCCCCGGGTGTTGGCCTACACGAACCTTACCTTTCTGCTGACCGCTATGTTGAACAGGCTCTTGTTGAAATCCGGGAGGGGGCGCGACGAGACCTTATTCCTCTATGATGAGCTGCGCAAACAGCATTTCCAGCTGGAAGAAGCCCGCAGCCGGCTGCTGCAGTTCAACGCCCAGATCGAAGTGACCGCACAAGCGGAAGAACGGGTACGGATCGCGCGTCAGCTGCACGACGACATCGGCCACCGTCTGATCCGGGTCAAAATGATGTCCGAGGCAGCCATCCACACCTTGCCGCATTCTACAGAGACGGGGATGGATATGATGATTCAGATCCGGGACCAGCTATCGGCAAGTATGGACGATATGCGTGCTGCTGTCCGGCGGATTCATTATGGCTCCCAGCTGGAGGGGGCTTACGCGCTGGACCGGCTGCTGGAGGAGCTTGGCCGTCATACGGGTATTGAAACCTCCTACCAGGTACAAGGTATGCCCTATCCGCTATATCCCAGTATTCAGGTTACACTCTACAAAAATGCCCAGGAGGCTCTTACCAATGCTCTACGCCATGGTCGAGCCACTGCAGTATGGATTAGAATATCGTTCAGCCGGCACGAAGTGGTGATGGCAGTGGGCAACAACGGAGAACGCCCGCAAGAAAACCCTCTAACCAAACTCAGAGGCGGTGGCGGAACGGGCGGGATGGGCCTGCAGGGAATGATCGAGCGGACCCGCCTGGTACGCGGGACGCTTACACTTCAGCTCGAACCAGAGTTTACTCTGATCACCACGATTCCAATTCACAGGCAGCCCGAATAATATCTTACATACACTTTTCTTTCCACAATTCTTGCTATATTGATCATTCAGCCTAAAGGAGACAGATCTCTTATGATAAAAGTAGTCATAGTAGACGACGATTCATTTATCCGTGAAAGCCTCAAAGTGCTCGTTGCTCTCGACCCGGACATTGAGGTAATTGGTGCTGCCGGCAATGGCCATGAAGCTCTATCTTTACTGGAGCAGCTGCCTCACACCGATGTGGTGCTGATGGATATCCGGATGCCGGGCTGCGATGGTGTCGAGGGGACGAAGTTAATCAAAGCATCCCACCCCGGTACCTCCGTGCTAATGCTAACGACCTTCGACGACGATGAATACATCATCGAAGCGCTGCGAAACGGAGCGAGCGGGTATTTACTGAAGAATATTCCGCCGGACCGGATCATCCAGG
The DNA here is from genome assembly GCF_056121505.1 of Paenibacillus sp. LS-5. Classification (NCBI taxonomy): domain Bacteria; kingdom Bacillati; phylum Bacillota; class Bacilli; order Caryophanales; family Paenibacillaceae; genus Paenibacillus; species Paenibacillus sp. LS-5. The sequence goes on from NZ_JBWAVA010000018.1 coordinate 69,249, forward strand.
GGATCAAAACCGTCCACGAAGGCAATCTCCTCATTCATCCCGACATTGCCCGCAAACTGACGGGTTTTCTGCAGCCGGCTGCGCGTCCGAAAGATGCCCCGTCCCGGGCGCTGGAATCGTACGGACTGACCAAGGCCGAGCTGGCAGTGGTGTCCTCAATCGCAGAAGGTCATACCAACAAGGAGATCGCAGCGGAACTTTTTTTAAGCGAGGGGACGATCAAAAATTACATCACCGATATTCTAAGCAAGCTCGGACTGCGCGACCGGACACAAATCGCCATCTATTATTGGAAGAATCAGCGGGAAAGCTAAGAATGATTGATGGTGTGGGACATATACATTTCTATCAAAAAAGGCCTGTGCTCCCTGTTTATCAGGGGACACAGGCCTTTGGCTTGGTTCGATGGATATTGAGACTGTACGAGCTACACTCCGGCGGATTCCTGCTTCTGCTCCGCAGAAGCACCCTTGGCACGTCCCAGCCTTGCAGGCGGCTGGCTCCGGCGGCCTCCCCCAGTCTTCATCGTAAGGATGCTGAAGATGCTGGAAGGCTTGGCCTCTGCGGTGACCGAAGCGTCCGGCTCGGGCACCAGTATGATGCCGAGCTGATGATGGTCGCCATCATAAATCGCGCGCTGGAGGTATTTGCTCTCGCCTTCGCGGTTCTGCACCTCCAGCTTGCAGAACGCGGGATTCATGCGCAGCGCCTCATGCAGCTGCGCGGCATCGGTCAACAGGACCCCGTTGACCTTCAGCAGGATCTCGCCCGGCAGGATGCCCAGCTCCTGCGCGGGGCTGTCCGGCAGTACGGCCAGCACCTTGCGGCCGGCTGCCGGATGCACGAAGACAGGGCTTAGACTGCGCTCCTCCAGAGCGCTGTACCCGCCCAGAGCTTCGTGCAGCAGTACCGCTGCGAGCGCCGCGAGCACGGTCAGCGGGCTCCACCAGGCGGCAAGCCCGCTTAGGGCCAGCAGGACGATGCTGTACAGCAGCAGCCGTCCTGCTGTGCGGGCGCTCTTACGCCCGGGCAGCATGCCCTGGGTCATCTCGCTGAAGCCGATGATGACCGGCAGGGACACCAGGCCCAGCCCGCCGCCCAGCAGCGGGTGCCAGGGCAGATCCCCGATTCCTGCGCCAGAAGGCATTAGCAGGAATAGCGGCAGCGGCCAGAAAGCCTGCAGCTGGTAGCCGCCAACCACCTTGCCGCGCTTGCCTTTGAGAAAGAGCGGCGTAGCCAGCCTTGCGCCTTGCCACCGCGCCAGCAGCGCTTCGGCAAGATGCAGCAGTGCGGCCAGCACCAGCAGTGCGGGTATATCCATCTCACGCAGCACACTAGCAATGGTACCCGCAGATCCGCTCTGCAGTATCCCAGGGAAGAAGGATAGGACAAATTGAATGATTCCTAGCACACCTATGGAATAGGCAAAACACAAATATCTGACACGAAAGAGCATAAGCACCAGACTGACGACCCAAATGCAGGCCACCGCTGTACCCGTAAGCGAAATCCCCAGAGCCACCGCTGCAAGAGAAACGACGAACCCCATAACCAGGCCACTCCAAACCGTGCGCCAGGTCTCCTGGCCCCAGCTGTGCAGCTTCACATGGATTAACTTCCGCTCCAGCGCTATCTGTCTGCGGTAATAAACAGCAATAAATAGTATTGCAATATAGTAATAGGGCTGAATCAGCAGATGTATTACTGCTGTCCCCCAGCTTGTAAGCAATTCCGGCATTTCATTCAAACCGTTCGTCACACTCCTTTACGTCCGGGTGGTCATGATCTGCAGCTCATAGCACACAGTATACTAAAACATTTAAAAAAAGAAGGCTGAAATCAGCCTTCCTACTTTTTCGACGGCGACGCCTGAATTTCCTTCTGAACCTCAGCAATTCCCTTGTTCAGCTGATTGTCATTCACCGGGTTCTGAATCACCTTGATTAACGCAAGTTCCAGCGTTTCGGCGGTTTTGGCATCAATGCTGCCGGTCACCTTCAGCTTGGACGCACTCTGGAATTTCTTAACCGCATCCTTCGTCGCGGCATCGAAATACCCGTCCTTGCGCCCCGGCTTATAGCCGAGACCATCCAGCATCGTCTGCGCGCTTTTGACATCCGTGCTGTTCATGTTGTATTGCAGGGTGACACTTTTGTTAATTGGCGCTACCGAGAAGTAATCCGGCTGGGCTACCGCAATATCCGGTTTGATGCCCTTGCCGTGAATCCATGTGCCGTTTGGCGTCAGCCATTTGGCAATGGTAATCTTCAGCAGACTGCCGTCACCCAGCTGCTTGTCGAAGCTGGTCTGGACCGTGCCTTTGCCGAAGGAATTTTCTCCGATCAGCTTGGCTCCTGCCGATTGCTGCAGGGCTCCCGCCAGAATCTCTGAGGCGCTTGCGCTGCCTTTGTTCATCAGTACGACAACCGGATAATCTTTGCTAGAGCCCGTAGACTTGCTAACTTCAGCGGGCTTGTCTTTCTGTTCCACCTGAACAATGGCCTTGCCCTTTGGAACGAATTGCTCTGCCATCTCAATGACTACCGGCAGTACACCGCCCGGATCATTGCGGACATCAATAACGAGTCCCTTCATGCCCTGCTTCTCCAGCTTCCCAAGCTCTTCCTTGAACCGATCAGCGGTATTCAGGGAGAACTGGGTCACCTCAATGACGCCTACGCCATCCTTACCAAGCTTGGCGTATACCGTCTCCAGCTTGACATCATCGCGTGTTAACACGAATTCAAGCGGCGCTGCAGATCCGGTGCGCTGAATCTTTAGGGTAGCCTTACTCCCCTTAGGCCCGCGGATTTTAGCTACCGCAGCATTCAACTCCATGCCTTCAAGCGTCTCCCCGTTGACTGACAGGATCACGTCTTTGGCCTGGAGTCCGGCTTTGTCAGCGGGAGATCCCTTAATAGGAGAGACGATGACGACTTTGCCGTTATCCGAGGAGACCTCCGCTCCGATACCCGAGAATGAGCCTTCTATGCTCTCCTCGAACTTCTCAGCAGTTTCCTTGCCCATATAGTTCGAATACGGGTCGCCCAGTGCCTCCATCATTCCATTGACGGCACCGTCGATCAGCTTCGTCCGGTCTATCTCCTGGTAGTAGTTCCCTTCTATAAGGCTTAGCGCGGTCCCAAGCTTCTGCGACTCGTTCTCCTGCAGGCCACCAGACCGCACGACCGCTGCTGCCGCACTTTCACCCGCAGCATGTCCGAATATATCCGCATAGCCGGTGACACCCAAGGTTAGCAGGCTGCCGCACAGCAGGGCGGCGACAATCATAAACGCCGCAGTGCTTTTCTTCAACATGATGTTCACACCGTCCCTTCTTGTCCATCTTATGAAGCCCAAGACACAGCCGTTCTGCAAAGAACGGTATCTCTTCCAGTATATGCCGCAAAGTTAATTAATATTTATTATGAAGCTGAACTTTAAATTTTCATATTTGGGGATAGTCCTAACTCTGGAAAATGTATGGACATCCGGCCGCTGTTGTCCCCTATGGGTTTGCAAGTTCATCTTATCTCATTCTTCTAGCAGCCCTATAGATAAGGCATCGGATCAACCGGTTTGCCGTCAATCCGCACTTCAAAGTGCAGATGCGGGCCAGTGACACGGCCGGTTGCGCCTGATTCAGCAATGGTCTGACCGCGTGATACCCGGTCACCAACACTAACCTTGATGCCACCCTCGCGGATATGACCGTAAAGCGTCCATACCCCGCCGCCATGGTCGATCACTACAGTATATCCATAGCCACTCCACCATTCAGCTACAATAACCGTACCGGAATCGGCAGCATGAATGTCCGTCCCTTGCGGAACAGCAAAGTCCGTACCTGTATGCATCTTGCCTACTTCACCCGTCACGGGATGTGTGCGGACTCCATAAGGTGAAGAAATCCGTGCCGATCCTACAGGAAGCAGGAATGGCCCTCCACCACCGGCATATTCAGAGGAACTCCCGCTGCTGTCGGAGCTTGAGCTTGAACTGCTGCTGGAAGCCCGGGCAGCAGCTGCTGCAGCGGCTGCTGCAGCTCTGCGCGCAGCTTCAGCTTTGGCAGCCGCTGCTTTGCGTGCAGCTTCTTCAGCTTTGATCTGGTCCTTCTTATTCTCAAGCAGCGAACGCTCACTGGCCAGCTGCACCAGCTTGGCATCCTGCTCTTCTGTGAGACCGTCCGACTCCTGAATTTCCTTGTCATAGTAGGCGATAAGCTCCTGCTTCTCCGCTTCCTTCTCCTTCAGCACAGTGCGCTGGGACTCCAGATCCGTGTACAGCTGCTTAGCTTGTGCATATTGCCCTTCGAGCTCCTGTTTCTTGGCAACAACCATCTGCTTGTCCAGCTTGTGCTGCACCAGGAGGTCCTGATCCTGATCCACAATCATTTTGAGGGAATCGGCCCGGTCTACGAAATCCGAGAAACTTGTCGAAGAGAGCAGCACATCCAAATAAGAGACCGCACCGTCGGTATACATCAGACGAACCCGCGATTCCAGCAGCTTTTCACGGGATGCCACGCGTGCTTCCGCCTCATCCAGTTCGTTTGCCGTCACGGTAAGCGACTCCTCTGTACTGGTGATTTTACCGGAAATATCCTTCATTTGGCCTTTAACCTGATCAATTTGATCCAGAACATACTGGAGATTAAGATTCGTCTTATTCAGATAATGTTTGGCTTCCTGGTTGCGTGAAGCCGCCTTATCCTGCGCGGCCTTGGCATCTTGCACCTCTTGCTGCAGTTGCTTCAGCTGTTTGTCAATTTCTGCAACCGTGGTCTTTTTGGCATATCCGTCAGAGGGTTGGAATAGTGTGACAGCCAGCAACACTGCGGTCAATCCGGCGGCAATCTTCTTCAACTCGCACTCCCCGTCCTTTGTCTTGTATGATATTCAGCTTTCGCCTTGAGATTGAACCAGACATTATACTTTCAGGAACTTGCGGATCGATACGGTACTTCCCCATACACCGATCAGCACTCCCAGGCCGACAAGCAGCCCGCAGAGCAGAACCCATATATCTTCGAACCGGATCAGCTGCAGCCCCAGCATGGGATCTCCCTGCACGGAAGCCACGAGACTGCTATAGCCTACATAAAGCGCTCCGGACGTAATTAGCGAACCTATCAATCCAATGAGTGCTCCTTCAATAAAGAACGGCCAGCGGATAAAATAATTCGTGGCTCCCACCAGCTTCATAATTCCAATCTCCTTGCGGCGGGCAAGAATGGTTACCCGAATGGTGTTGGAGATTAGGAACATCGACATAATTGCCAGGCCTGCTACAAAAATAAACCCGATATTGCGTACCGCTTTTGTCACTTTAAAAAGCGTTTCGACTGAGCCCTTACCATAATTCACCTTATAAATCGGCTTTTCTTCATGGGTTTTGTTAAGCGCTTCTATCTTCTCCGCTACAAACGGAACTGTCGTCGGCTGGATAACCTCCACGAGCAGCTTATCCGGTAGCGGATTGTTGTCTTCATCAAAGCCTTCCAATAACTCGGCGGCATCCGGCCCCATATCCTCACGGAATTCCTTCAGCCCCTGCTCCTTGGAGACGAACTCCACCTTGCTGACCTCCGGCATGCTGCCGATTTCATTTTCCAGCGTTTCACGCATCTTTTGATCGGTATTCAGGGTGAGATGCACATTGATCTGCACCTGGCTGTCCGCCTTGTTGGCGACCGCGTTGACATTAAGCACCAGCAATATGAAGACACCAAGCACGAATAGGGAGACGACAATGGAGGTGATGGAAGCCACCGACATCCAGCCGTTGCGGAATACGTTTTTGAAGCCTTCCCGCACATGCCGCAAGAAGGTTTTAAAACTCATAACCATATTCCCCTCTCACTTGGTCTCTGACGATATTACCGTTCTCGATGGCCAGTACACGCTTGCGCATTTTGTTGACAATATCTCTGTTGTGTGTCGCCATAACTATGGTTGTTCCGCGAAAATTAATCTCATCCAGCAGCTGCATGATTCCCCATGAAGTCTCTGGGTCCAGGTTACCTGTAGGCTCGTCCGCAATAATGACAGATGGGTTATTGACAATCGCCCGGGCAATGGCAATCCGCTGCTGTTCCCCGCCTGACAGCTGCGAGGGCTCACGGTTCGCTTTGCTGCGCAGGCCGACTAATTCGAGCACTTCAGGGACACGTTTTTTGATAACCTTCTTCGGAGCCTCAATAACCTCCATCGCAAATGCAACATTCTCATAGGCCGTCAGTCTTGGCAGCAGACGGAAGTCCTGGAAGACCACCCCGATATTCCGGCGGACATAGGGGATTTTGCGCGGCTTCAGCTTGCCTATATTAAACCCGCCTACCGAGATCTGTCCTTTGGTCGGCATTTCTTCTCTATAAATTAATTTCATAAACGTTGACTTGCCGGCACCAGACGGCCCGACGACGTATACGAACTCATTGCGGTCGATCTTGACGGATACGCCTTGAAGCGCATGGGTTCCATTCGGATAGGTCTTCCACACATCCTGCATTTCGATCACTTCATCACTTCCCGATTCTGACATATTCCGCTGCAAACTACAGAAGCTTCCATAAACTGCATGAATACCGCAGGCGTCTCTATTGTAACAAATTCGTAACTGCTTGAGTACCCGAAAGTTTTTCGGATATCGCACATATACATAAAAGGCATCCATAACCATCTACAAATCTAACCAATGCTGCTCTATCTATTAATTTATATCGGCTGTAGAAGCTGTTCCTTAAGTCTGTTGCCCCTGGCCTGCGTCTTCGTTAGCGCAAATCCGCCCAGCAAAAGGAGAATATTCATGAAAAAGATCCATGCCGCCCTCATTGCGGTGATTGGCCTGCTCCTGGCCGGCTCGCTTATTGCCGGAGGACTTTATTTATATGGAAGCTCAGTCAAAGTGCCCCCAAAGACTGTTCTAGCCGGCTGGGACGTGGGAGGTATGGATATTACAGAGGTACGCACCGGACTTGCAGCCAGACTGCAAGCACTCGAGACGCTCCCCCTGGTGCTGAAGGCAGAGCCTAATACCGAACTGCCGGTTACGCTTCAGCAGGCTGGGATGACGTATGAGGCAGAGGCATTTCTCCATGGACTGGACACGCTCACCGAGGGAGGACTCCTGGAACGGGTACACTCCCGCTGGAGCTTTCCGCGAAGCTGGGAGCTTGGGGTTCATCTGGAACTAACTGAACTTCAGACAAGTCTAAGTCCGGCGTGGGAAAAAGAAACCTTCGGGGTTCCCGTGAATGCTGAACGTCGCATCACCGCAGATGACCAAGTGGTCTATACGCCCGAAAAAACTACCTATGCAGTGGATTGGCATACGCTGGAGCTTATGCTGCAGGCGGCTGCACCAGTGTCCCTCCGTAGTGCCGACAGCCTTAAAGGACGACCGATACAGCTTGAAGTTCCGCTCAGTATACGGCTGCCGGAGGTCACCCTGAAGGCACTGAAGGAGCAGGGTATTGAGCGGAAAATATCGCAGTTCAGCACCTCCCTCGGCGCAAGCGGCCCGGGACGCACCTTCAATGTCGAGGCTGCCGCTCAGGCCGTTAACGGCACCGTTTTGCCGCCTGGAGCTGTCTTTGACTACGAGAAAGCCATTCAGAAAGCCCAGGCAGATACCGGCTTCCGCGAAGCACCCGTTATTATTAACGGGAGGCTTGAGCCCGGTACGGGCGGGGGCATATGCCAGGTATCCAGCACCCTGTATAACGCAGCACTTCGTTCAGGTCTCGAAATTGTGGAGCGGCGCAATCATTCCCTGCCGGTGGGCTACCTTCCGAAAGGACAGGATGCCACCTTCTCCGAAGGCAACATCAATTTCCGCTTCCGCAACAACACCGGCAAATACCTAATTATCCATGCCGCTGTCCATGGACGCACCTTAACTGTGAAGCTGTTCGGTACGTTCCCTAAGAACGTAACCTTTCTTGTCCAGTCCCGGACCGTAGAGGTTCTTTCACCTGCCGACAAATATGTGAGTGACCCTTCACTTCCGCGCGGCGGTACCCGGATTCTCCGGAACGGGAAAACCGGCTATATCGTCGAAACCCATATTACCCGTCTCGTGGATGGTAAAGCCGTAGAGAAAAAACTTCTCTCCCGGGATACCTACTACGCCCAGAAACGTATCATCGCCATCAACCGGGGCGGCATGGGCAAATCGATCCAGCCAGACTCCAGCAAGCAGCCACTCATAGAGGATGGAGTGCACGGGTGAGTGGCATACGATGGAGCCAAGGTCTTATTAAAGACCGCCACCTGTCTGTCCGCCCCCCTATCCACATCAAAAAAAAACGGCTAGGACATTCTCAGTCCGCCGTCTTTTTGGCATAAAGCTTCAGTTATGGTCTTCCTTCTGCTAGCCTCTGTTCATCTTAGAACAGGCTATCCGGAGACATGTCAATTCTCCAATACCCGTTCACTTTCTTCAGCTTCACCACTACGCCTTCCGTAGAGCCAGTTCCTCCAATGGAGGGTACACTCAGTTCAAAAACGGCAGTTTGAGCATTCTTAGAGAGCATGCGGGCTGTCGCCTTACTATAATCAAGCGAATTGCCCACATCGACATTCACCTGCGCCATTCTACCGTTCTGCTCCAAAAACTGCGTCTGCACATAAAACGCTGCAGCATTGTGAGTGTACGCCTTTTTGACGTAATTCATTAGCTTCTGCTTGGTCCCCAAGTCACTGGAGAGGTAGCGGTACTCCGTCCCCTTATACTGAAATATCTCCGGCTGATACGTCGCACCCCCAAGATTGGTATATGTATATATCGCTTTCGCATGGACCAGGAGTGGAATAATACTCTTCACCGTCAGATTATTGATCGTTGCCGGACCTTCCTTGCCGGGTGCGGACACCGCCACGGACTTCACGCCTTCGATTCCGAATGTTGACGAAGCCGCGAATGCCCCACTCTGCGCCGATACTAGACCTAGGGAAAGAGCTAATGTGCTAAGCAGTACTTTTTTGTTCATAGTAATTCCTCCTCGTATAGTGTTTGGATTGTGAACAAGTTACCGACTCAAAGTACTATATAACTTGCGATAGCCTGTAAGCTAAAAATACCCAATTCACTATGGGATCCAAACAGCTGTCTGTTATTGTCCTGACGGGGCACTGTGTAATAATTCTAGAGCTTTCTACAATTTATATCTAATTTCTGCTGTGCTATCATTTGGGCAGAATGGAAAGGAGATAATTATATGGCTTTGATGGAATGCAGGTTTTATTCGGATGTACTGGGACTGAGTACCTCGATGACAGTGATTTTGCCTCAGCAGACCACTACACAGATCGGCATGACTAATGTAACGAACGGCAAACTTCACCCTACCCTCTATTTACTGCACGGGCTGTCGGATGACGACTCGATTTGGCTGCGCCGCACCTCCATTGAGCGTTATGTCGCTGAGATGGGGATAGCGGTGGTAATGCCGCAGGTACACCGGAGCTTTTATACGGATATGGCTGAGGGAGGGCGGTACTGGACCTTTATCAGCGAAGAATTGCCGGCGCTTGCCCGATCCTTTTTCCCGCTGTCACCGAGACGTGAGGACACCTTTGTGGCAGGATTGTCGATGGGCGGGTATGGCGCGATGAAGCTGGGACTGCGTAAGCCTGAAACTTTTGCAGCGGCGGCAAGCCTGTCAGGGGCGCTCGATATGGCGCATCATTTCATGAACTGGGAGGACTCCACCAAGAAGAGCGAAGAGTACGTGCGGATTTTTGGCGATAAGAGTATTGAAAACACTCCGGATGATCTGCTCTGGCTGTTGAAAGAGGCAGACCGTTCCAAAGGGCCCAAACCAATGCTCTACCAATGTTGCGGCACGGAGGATTTCCTGTATACAGACAACCAGAGCTTCCGCAAGGCTTGCGCCAAAACCTCACTGTCTCTAACCTATGAAGAAGGCACTGGCGAACACGAATGGGGTTATTGGGATGCCAAAATCCGTGACGTGCTGGCCTGGTTGCCTCTCGGTAAATAACTCAAAACCTATGGCACCCATACGGATAATCCCACTTGGATTCAAGTCTAAATTCATCAGTCAGCTTGCGATATTTTTTAGGTGAGCTTATATAGCAAAAGAACTGTCCTCCCCATATCCAGTGATGTGGTAGAAAGACAGTTCTTTTTTTGGATTCCGGCAATCTATTTTCAGCCAACCGGCCTCTTCTTACCCTATAGTATTCACATGCTGGGCTATCCACTCACTGGCATCGTTCAAGCCTGCCTCTGCCCGTTCAATCGCTGCTTTGACTTGTACAGTAGCCGTACCGCCATAGACGTTACGAGCGTTCACAACAGCCTCCGGCTGCAGCACCGCGTAGATCTGCTCATCGAACAGCGGGGAGAATTGAGTGAACTCTTCCAGTGTCAGATCCAGCAGGAATTTGCCTTCGTTAATGCAATACAGCACCGTCTTGCCAATAACCTCGTGCGCCTGGCGGAAAGGCAGACCTTTGCCCACCAGAAAGTCGGCGATATCGGTTGCATTGGAGAAGTCTGTGTTGACGGCTTCACGCATCCGGCCTTTGTTCACCTTCATGGTGGAGATCATGGGTGCAAACAGCTGCAAGGCACCGGTCAGGGTAGCCACGGTATCGAACATACCCTCTTTGTCTTCCTGCATATCTTTATTGTAAGCCAGCGGCAAGGACTTGAGTACAGTCAGCAAGCCGATGAGATTGCCGTATACACGGCCGGTTTTGCCGCGTACCAGCTCTGGTACATCCGGGTTTTTCTTCTGCGGCATAATGCTGCTTCCTGTGCAGAAGGCATCATCCAGCTCTACGAAGCTAAATTCCGTACTGCTCCATAGCACCAGCTCTTCACTGAGCCGGGAAAGGTGAGTCATCACGAGCGCAGCATTGGCCAGGAACTCAACGATGAAGTCACGATCACTGACGGCATCCAGGCTGTTCTCATAGACACTGTCAAACCCGAGTTGTTCGGCCACAAAATGACGGTCAATCGGGAATGTGGTTCCCGCAAGCGCCCCTGCTCCCAGCGGAAGCACATTGATCCGTTTGTAGCTGTCCATCAGACGCTCCGCATCGCGGCGGAACATGGACACATATGCCATCAGATGATGGGCGAACAGGATCGGCTGGGCACGCTGCAGATGTGTGTACCCTGGAACAATGGTCTCCACATTGTCCTTGGCTTGCCCGATCAGCGCTTCCTGCAGCTCATGCAGCAGGGCCACCAGTTCCACTACACGGTTACGCAGATATAGATGCATATCCGTAGCCACCTGGTCGTTGCGGCTGCGTCCGGTGTGCAGCTTGCCGCCGACAGGGCCGATCTCCTCGATCAGATTCTTCTCGATATTCATATGGATGTCTTCATCCGCTACGGAAAAGGCAATCTCTCCGGCGCGTACTTTTTGCAGTACCTTGTTTAATCCCTGTTTGATCGTTTCTACATCGTCCAGCGGCAGGATACCGCATTTGCCCAGCATCGTGACATGAGCCAGACTGCCCTGCACATCTTCTTCAGCAAGTAACTTATCGAATCCGATAGAGGCTGTATATTCCTCCACCAGCTTGTTCGTTCCTTTGGTAAACCGTCCGCCCCACAGCTTGCTCACCTGTTGTATCCTCCTCTATTGACGTTAGAAGGGCCGCTCCTGTCCTGACGGGAGGAACGGCCTTCGGCTGTCTGCTTAAGTATGCCTTATCTATATGCCTAACGTTTAACTATTGGTTTGATTCCGCCACGCCCGCCGAAACCTTAAGACGCAGGGCATTCAGGCGGATAAAGCCTGTAGCATCTCCTTGATCATAAGCCTGTGTCGGATCAGCTTCCATCGTTGCGATGTCCGGATTGTACAGGCTGACCGGAGACTTCACGCCGGCTCCGATGACATTGCCTTTGTACAGCTTGACGCGCACGGTGCCTGTAACGTTCTTCTGGCTTTCTTTGACCAGTGCTTGCAGCGCAAGACGTTCAGGTGCAAACCAGAAACCGTTGTACACGAGGGTGCTGTATTTGGTAATCAGGCTGTCACGCAGATTCATCACTTCACGATCCATCGTGATGGACTCCATCTTACGGTGGGCTGTGAACAGGATCGTTCCGCCCGGAGTCTCGTATACGCCGCGGCTCTTCATGCCGACAAACCGGTTCTCCACCATATCTACGCGTCCTATGCCATGCTTGCCGCCCAGCTCGTTCAGCTTCTCCATCACTTGCAGCGGTGTCATAGCCTCACCATTCAGTGCGATACAATCGCCCTTAAGGAAGTCCAGCTCCAGGTATTCCGCCTGATCCGGAGCATCCTCCGGTGCGTTGCTGAGTAGGAACATTTCTTTGTTCTCCGGTGCGCTTGGATCGAACCACGGATCTTCCAGCACGCCGCTCTCATAGCTGATGTGCAGCAGATTGCGGTCCATGGAATACGGCTTAGCCGCCGAAGCCTGGACCGGAATGCCATTGGCCTCCGCATAAGCGATCATTTCCGCACGGCCCGGGAACTGGTTGCGGAATTCTTCAAGCCGCCACGGTGCAATCACCTTGATGCTTGGCGACAAGGCTGCCGCGTTCAGCTCGAAGCGCACCTGGTCATTCCCTTTGCCCGTTGCGCCATGGGCAATAGCCGTCGCGCCTTCGGCGATGGCGATGTCGACCATACGCTTGGCAATCAGCGGACGGGCGATGCTGGTGCCAAGCAAGTATTGACCTTCATACAAAGCGCCCGATTGGAACATCGGGTAGATGAAATCACTTGCGAACTCGTCGCGCAGATCATCGATGTAGACCTTGGAAGCGCCGGTAGCGAGGGCTTTTTCCTCCAGACCCTCCAGCTCTTCTTTCTGGCCGATATCGGCTGTAAAGGCAATGATCTCGGCGTCATATGTTTCCTTCAGCCATTTCAGAATGACTGAGGTATCCAGCCCGCCGGAATAGGCGAGCACAATTTTTTCTTTGGGCATGGGGTTGCAACTTCCTTTCGTGTGGGGGGTATAGGATGAACTTCACCAGGCGTATAGAGCCTCTGGTGTCTGGACGCAACTGCGTGAAATGTTTGGACTTTCGGCCGCTGTTATAATCGGATTTCTGTAATTTCAAGCCCGCAGGCTGTGGGGGAAATCCGATTATAAAGGCGGACGCATTCGCTCCTACAGTTCCAAACTTTCACTCCGTTGCTAGGCACCAGAATTCCAACCCTCAATGCTAAGTTCAACCTATATTATGTTTTATATAGCATAAGACCAAGCAAGACCCTTGCCTGATTTGTATAATCAATCTTGATTCACTGCATATTACTGCTTACTCTGAGCTTTAGTGTAGCCCGGAGAGTCACTACTCAGCCCATCAATGCAGCCATCAGCGCTTTCTGCGCATGCAGACGGTTCTCAGCCTGGTCGAAGATTACGGAGTTCGGACCGTCGATTACGCCCGTGCTGACCTCTTCCTCACGGTGGGCCGGCAGGCAGTGCAGGAACAGATAGTCGCTCTTCGCACCTTTGACCAGTTCCTCGTTCACCTGATAGTCCTTAAAAGCCGCCTCACGCGCAAGCTGCTCCGCTTCGAAGCCCATGCTCGCCCATACATCTGTATAGATCACATCGGCGTCTTGTACAGCTTCCTGCGGGCTGCGGGTAACCACAATCACAGAGCCGGTTTCTTTGGCAATCTCGCGCGCCTCCGCAACTACAGCTGCATCCGGCTCGTAGCCTTCCGGTCCGGCAATGGAGACATGCACACCCAGCTTGGCACCGCCGATCAGCAGAGAATGCGCCATGTTGTTGCCATCACCGATATAAGCCAGCTTCAAGCCCTTCAGCTTGCCCTTGTGCTCGTAGACGGTCTGATAATCGGCCAGCACCTGACACGGATGTGCCAGATCGCTAAGCCCATTGATAACTGGCACCGAAGCATAACGGGCGAGATCTTCTACTTTGTCATGACCGAAGGTACGGATCATAATGCCATCCAGATAACGTGACATCACCTGTGCCGTATCCCCCACAGTTTCTCCGCGTCCGAGCTGGATATCATTTTTGCTGAGGAACAGCGCATGACCACCAAGCTGATACATGCCTACTTCGAACGACACGCGCGTGCGGGTCGAGGATTTTTCAAAAATAAGCCCAATCGTCTTGCCCTTCAGCGGCTGATAGACCTCACCGCTCTTCTGCTTGCGCTTGAGCTCGATTGCCAAATCAATCAAATACGTGATTTCCTCCGGGCTATAGTCGTTCAGCTCCAGCAAATCGCGGCCTTTAAGCTGCTGCGCTAGCTTCCCGGTATCGCTGTGTACTCCCTGGCTCATGAACCTGCCTCCCATTTTCCATTGTTAACATAAGTATGAATCAGTTCTGAAAGGATGTCCACCGCCTGGCGGATCTCATCGGTGCTTACATACAGGTTAGGCAGAAGCCGAATGACATTCGGTCCGGCCTGTACGAACAGCAGCCCGCGTTTCTGTCCTGCCAGCACTATATCTCCTACCGGTGCAGCACATTCGATGCCGATGAGCAGTCCTTTACCGCGGATCTCCTGCACAAATGGTGTATCTGCCAATTTCTCTCTAAGCAGCTCTCTCAGGTACTCACCCATCTCGGCGGCACGCTGTGACAGATTATCTTCAAGCATCGTTTCGATCGTCGCTTCCATTACTGCTGCCGCCAGTGGCGTTCCGCCGAAGGTAGTCGCATGACTGCCTGGACTGAATGCTTCACGCAAATAGCCTTTGCCGAGCATAACACCTGCAGGGAAGCCGCTGGCGACTCCTTTGGCCAGAGTGAAAATATCCGGCTCAATGCCGTAGTGTTGATGTGCAAACAGCTTGCCTGTACGTCCCATACCAGTCTGCACCTCATCCACGATCAGCAGCAATCCGTGCTCCTTGCACAGTTCTACAACCCCATCCAGGAACTCCTGCTGCACTTCGAGCACGCCGCCTTCAGCTAGAATCATTTCCAGCATAATCGCTGCGGTATTCTCGGAGATGGCCGCCTTCAGCGCTGGAAGATCATGCAGAGGTACGGTCTTGAAGCCTGCCGGGAGTGGCAGGAAGCCTTCTTTTACCTTTTGCTGTCCGGTAGCCGTCAGCGTTGCCAAGGTACGTCCATGGAAGGACTGCTCGAACGTAATCACTTCATAGCGGCCCGTTCCCTTCACTTTCTGGTGATACCGGCGTGCCAGCTTGATCGCCGCTTCATTCGCTTCCGCTCCGCTGTTACAAAAGAACACCTGATCCGCACAGCTGTTAGCCGTCAGCAGCGTCGCTACCCGGTCCTGGCCCGGAATATGGAACAGATTAGAGACATGCCAGAGTGTATCAATCTGAGCTTTCAGCTTAGCGCCAACCTTCTCCGGTGCATGGCCCAGACTTGTTACAGCAAGGCCGCACATGAAATCGAGATATTTGTTGCCCTGATCGTCCCACACCCAGCTGCCCTTGCCTTTGACGAGACTAATGTCGTATCTGGCGTAGGACGGGAATACCGCACTCAGCTTGGCAGGAGCAGCCTCCTGAACCTCCGTCTCTGCTGAACGGTCCTGCGGCGCCCCTGTCAAAGAATCTTTTTCCGCTTGCGTAAGCTCACTCATTCTTAGTCACTCTCCCACCATGCTGCTTCCGGTATTCCCGTCAGCGCTTGTTATTAGTTATGAACGGATAATCCGTGTTCCCAGTTCTTCTCCCTGCAGCACCCGGCTGAGCACCCGCGGCTCTTTGCCGTCAACAATCACTACTTCGGACACACTGCCCTGAATACAATCGATTGCCGCGCGCACTTTGGGAATCATCCCGCCATAAATTTCGCCGCTTTCGATCAAATCTTCAATCTGCCCCACCGTCACTGAGGGGAGCACGGTTTTGTGGCCATCCAATGTACGCATTATGCCAGGCACATCTGTAACAACGATCATCTGGGGCGACCCAATAAAAGATGCCACCGCCCCTGCCGCCGTATCCGCATTAATATTGTAACGCTGGCCTCCAGCATCTACACCAACCGGCGCAATTACAGGAATATAGCCCATCGACAGAATACCCCGTACAATCTCAGCGTTGACCTCTGTCACTTCACCAACCAGTCCCACTTCATTACTGTTCGCGACCGGCCTTGCGGTGATCAGTCGTCCATCCACACCAGATAGACCGAGCGCCTGACCACCGCTGCCCTGTATTCTTCGGACAATGGCCTTGTTGATACTGCCGGCCAATGTCATCTCCACTACATCCAGCACTTCCTCGGTCGTCACCCGCAGGCCGTTCACGAAGCTGCTCTCAATGCCTAGCTTCTCCAGATTGCCGGAAATCGCTGGCCCTCCACCATGCACAATGACGGGCTGGGCACCGCTCTCCTGCAGCTCCCGCAAATCATCAAAGAACGAATCCGGAAGCGCCGCCAGCGTACTGCCGCCACATTTCATGACGAACAGTCCGCCAGCCTTTTGATGCTCAACAGGTTCTAATGTCATAATACCAAAATCCTCCCAGTTAACCGAATGCAGCCGTGAATCAGGTACGGTATGCGGCATTAATGCGCACATAGTCATACGTCAGGTCGCAGCCCCAGGCTGTAGCCTTGCCGTCTCCGTCAGACAATGCTACGGTGATCAGCACGGTATCGCTTTTTTGCAGATAATGCAGGGCCTTCTCTTCATCAAAAGCCACCGGCCGTGACTGCTTGAGCACCTCAATTCCGCCAAGTGAAATATCCACCTGCTCCGGTGATACCGGCACTCCTGCACGCCCTACTGCGGCAATTACTCTCCCCCAGTTGGCATCCGCACCAAAAATCGCCGATTTCACGAGACTTGAACCGACAACCGTCTTGGCAATTGCAGCCGCAGCCTCATCATGCACCGCACCGCTGATCTGAACCTCTATGAGCTTCGTCGCCCCTTCGCCGTCACGGGCTATCGCCATGGCCAGACTCTTACAGACATGTATAAATGCCGCGGCAAAATCTTCCCAGTCCGCATGCAGACGTGACAGCTTCTCATTCCCCGCAAGCCCGCTTGCCATCGTAACCAGCATATCGTTAGTACTGGTATCTCCATCTACCGTAATCATATTAAAAGTCGTATTCGTCGCAGTGCGCAGCAGACCGAGCAGAGCCTCACCGTCAATTACAGCATCCGTGGTCATAAAGCCCAGCATGGTTGCCATATTGGGATGAATCATTCCCGAACCCTTGGCTGCTCCGGCAATCGTGACTTCCTCACCGCCGACCATTACTTTCACGCAGCATTCTTTTTTGACCAAATCTGTGGTGAGTATTGCCTGGCAGAACTCTTCCGCTCCGGCGGCTCCTCCATCCAGCTTCTCAGGCAGTCCGGCAATACCGCTTCGCACACGATCCATCTTTAGCAGCTCACCGATCACACCGGTAGAAGCGACCGCAACATCCTGTTCATTAACACCCAAGCAGCGGGCAGCGGCAGCACGCATTTCATAGGCATCGGCTTCACCCTGATCGCCAGTGCAGGCATTCGCATTCCCGCTGTTCACGATGACCGCCTGAAGTATACCATTCACCAGACTCTCCCGTGTCACCTTAAGCGGAGCAGCCTGGAATACATTTGTTGTATACACAGCAGCCGCTGTCGCCGGAACCTCGCATAGAATGGCTGCCAGGTCGTTGCGCTCGGTTTTCTTCAGACCGCAGTGCAGCCCTCCAGCCTTGAATCCCTTTGGGGTTGTAACACTTCCGCCTTCCAAGACGGTAAAACCTTGCTTTTCACTCATTGTATTGTTGACCGCCGAACCTTAAGGATACACAGGTGTGTAGCCCAGACCGCGGGTTTCCTCCCATCCCATCATCAAATTCAAGTTCTGAATCGCTTGCCCTGCTGCGCCCTTAACGATATTGTCAATAACGGATACAATGGTCACCCGACCTGTACGGGCATCTGTAGCAAAACCAATATCACAATAATTGGAGCCGCTGACCTCTTTGGTTGCTGGCAACACACCCGCATCACGAACCCGTACATACGGCCGCCCTGCATAATATTTACGATATAAGTCCACAAAATCCTGTTCGCTATACTCACCGTTCATCCCGGCGTACATGGTGCTCATAATCCCGCGGGTCATCGGCACCAGATGTGTGGTGAACGTTACCGTCACTTTTTCTCCGGCAATTTCGGTCAGGGCCTGTTCAATCTCGGGGATATGCTGATGCTTATTTACCTTATAGGCTTTGAAGTTCTCGTTGATCTCGGCATAATGAACCATCAGACTCGTACCCCGGCCTGCCCCGGAAACCCCCGATTTCGCATCAATAATGATGCTGTCGTGTTGGATCCATCCTGCTTGCAGTGCCGGAATCAGTCCCAGTAGTGTTGCTGTCGGATAACAGCCCGGATTGGAGACAAAATCCACTCCAGCCGCACGATCTCCAAATACCTCGCATAATCCGTATACAGCCTGCTGCAGATATGCTTCGGGCGGAGCCGGATGCTTATACCACTGTTCATACTCGGCACCGTCCTTCAGCCGGAAGTCACCGGACAGATCAACGACCTTCAGACCTGCCTCCAGCAGCTGTGGCACCAGCTTCGCACTCACTCCAGACGGCGTTGCCGTAAATACCACATCCGCCCTGCCGGCAATCTCCGCCGCATCCACTCCATCCAGATTACGCTGAACAATCCCTGTTAAATGCGGAAACCCTTCCTCAATAGGCATACCTGCGCTTGAAGAAGAAATCACTGAAGTAATCTCTATATCAGGGTGGCTCTGCAGCAGCCTGATCAGCTCCACGCCCCCATAACCCGTTGATCCAACAATTGCCGCCCTAAGCTTGCCTGTCACTGTCATCCCCGCTTCCTGACTGTTATGAATATCATGAATACCGTCCTTGGAAATATGTATTATTATACGACCGAATTAATATAAATACAACATGTAACGTCAAGTTTATTAAAGCACAATACACTTGTATTCCCCTAAAAAAAAGAGCGCAGCCCCCTTAAGGAGACTGCACTTCTCTTTTGAACCCTTCGCCCAGCACTTCATGAGCCTCTGTAATAATGACAAACGCCCCCGGATCAACGGAACGCACAATCGCCTTCAGACGGGTAATCTCATTTTGGCCCACAACGACCATAAGTACGATGCGGTTATCACCTGTATAGCCGCCTTGCGCATTCAGCTTGGTTAGACCACGGTCCAGATCATTCAAGATCGCCTGTGAGATCTCATCTGTCTGATCAGAAATGATATACGCCACCTTGGTTGTGCGGAAGCCCACCTCCAGTGCGTTGATCACCCGGCCCGTTACAAACAGACCAATCAGCGCATACATTGCCTGTTCCATGCCCAGTACAAAAGCAGCCAGTGTAATCACCGTGCCATCCAGCAGCACCACAGACAGCGAGAAGCTGAATCCCGTAATCTTCTGGATAATCTGCGCCAAAATGGTCAAGCCTCCCGTAGAGCCCCGCCCGCGGAATACCAGCCCAAGACCCAGCCCCACCCCAATCCCGCCATAAATAGAAGCAAGCAGCGGATTTGTCGTCGGAACCGGCCCGTTTTTGGTCAAAAAGATAAACAGCGGTAGCACAAAGCTGCCCAGCAGCGAGCGGATTCCATAGTGTTTGCCCAGGAATATTACCCCGAGAATAAACAGCGGAATGTTCAGCGCCCACTGGGTGAAGGCAGGTTCAGCTCCCAGCCAGGCCTCCGCGAGTACAGACAACCCCGATACCCCTCCGGAAGCGATTTGGTTCGGCAGAAAAAAAAGATTAAAAGCAAGACCCGTAATCAGCGAGCCCACCAGGATCAGCACAATATCCACCGTATGGCGCAAGGGCCCGTTCAGCGGAATCAGCGGAGGTTTGTTGCGCGAATTGATTTTTTGCATACAGAATAATTCTCCTTAACTTTATACTTGAAGCCATTATACATCTTAAACTTATCAAAAAAATTCCTACACCTCCGAAGACGCGTAGGAATTATCATTATAACTTTATTCTGCTTCTGTTTTAATCTGGCTGCGCAAATATCCATCAATAAAAGCGTCCAAATCGCCGTCCATCACCGCACCAACATTTCCGGTTTCCACGGAAGTACGGTGATCCTTTACCATACTATAGGGATGGAATACATAGGAGCGGATCTGGCTTCCCCAGGCAATATCCGATTGCTCGCCGCGGATCTCATCGAGATGCTGCTGCTGTTCCTGCAGCTTGCGCTCATACAGCTTGGAACGCAGCATTTTCATCGCCTGTTCCCGGTTCTTGATCTGTGAGCGTTCATTCTGGCAAGTTACCACTACGCCGGTAGGCAAGTGAGTAATACGCACCGCAGAATCCGTCGTATTGATATGCTGGCCGCCCGCGCCGCTGGCCCGGTACGTATCGATCTTCAGATCCTCTGTACGGATATCCACCTCTACATCATCTGCAATCTCGGGCACCACATCACAAGATACAAATGAGGTGTGGCGTCTACCTGAGGCATCGAACGGAGAAATGCGCACCAGCCGGTGTACTCCTTTTTCCGCTTTCAGATAGCCATAGACATTGTAGCCTTTGATCAAAAGCGTAACACTCTTAATCCCTGCTTCATCGCCAGGCAAATAATCCAGTACCTCTACCTTGAAGCCGCGCTTCTCGGCCCAACGGGTATACATGCGCAGCAGCATCTGCCCCCAGTCCTGAGACTCTGTGCCTCCAGCACCGGGATGCAGTTCCAGTATCGCATTGAGCTTGTCATACGGTTGATTAAGCAGCAGTTGCAGCTCAAATTCATCGACCTTGCCGGCAACACTGCGAATAGTACCGGCAACTTCTGACGCCAGCGCTTCATCGCCTTCTTCATCCGCCAGCTCCGCCATCATAGCTGCATCATCATATTCCTGCTGCAGCTTCTCGTACTGATCCACGGATGACTTCACCGCGTTCATCTCGGCGATAACCCCTTGCGCTTTCTCTGGATCATCCCAGAACCCGGGTGCTGCCATCTTTTCTTCGAAGTTGGATATCATCTCCTGCTTCAGATCTAAGTCAAAGAGACCCCCTAAGGTCTGTTAATTTCTTGCCTATTTCACGCAGGTCCTGCTTAACATTAGGATCAATCATGTGTGATCACTTCACCTTTCAAAATAGAATCATTGCGTCGGGACGGCTGTTTGGACATAACAGGGTGAATATATGTCATTCCAAGAATCTTCGAACTTAAGATCACTAGATCGGTGGAGACCATAACTGCGGGGAATGTTTGGACTTCCGGTCGCTGTTATAATTGGATTTCCTTATTCAAACCGCTGGCTGCGGTAGAAATCCAATTCTAAAGGCGATCGCTATCGCTCCTACAGTTCCAAACTTCCCCTCCGTTACTTTCACCTGCATCTCAGATTATCAGTTCCAAACCTTCTCTACATCATCATTCACCCGAGTCTTCATATCCAAAAAAGCGGCCGGGCCGCAAACGGGGAGTCCCCCGGGCCCAGCCGCTTTTATTGTCATTATAACCCTTGAACTGTGGAGCATGACGTGAAGTACAGTGCTGCTGTAAACAGCTTTTGCAGATTAATGTCTGCTCACTAGTTTACTAAGAATGCAATGCCAAAATGTATTAGGCCGCTGTACTTAAGCGTTCTGTCCATGACAGTTCTTGTATTTCTTGCCGCTGCCGCAAGGGCATGGATCATTGCGGCCGATGGCGGCTTCAACATGCACAGGCTGCTTCTCGGCAGGCTCACCATTGGTGGAGATTTTGTTCTCTTCCACTACAGATTGCCGTTCCTGATTGGTTTCAATGTGCGCCTTCATAATGTAGGTCGCAACTTCTTCCTGGATGGTGGCAGTCATGGCATTGAACATTTCAAAGCCTTCAAATTGATATTCGCGAAGCGGGTCAGTACCGCCATACGCGCGCAAGTGAATCCCTTGACGAAGCTGATCCATGGCGTCAATATGATCCATCCACTTGCTGTCAACCGAACGGAGAACGATAACCTTCTCAAATTCACGTACCAGCTCAGCGCCAAGGCGCTCTTCACGGGCAGCATATTTCTCCAGCACACGGCCAAAGATGAATTCGATGATCTCATCAACTTCCTTGCCCCACAGGTCGTCCCGTGTCAGTTCGCCTTCTTCCAAAAGCTTGCTGTTCACATAATCAGCAACCTCTTGCAGCTCCCAGTTCTCAGGAATATCGTCACTGCAGTGAGCATGAACAATACGGTCAATAACCGGCTTGATCATTTCAACGACGACATCTTTGATATTATCAGACTCCAGAATCTCGCGGCGCTGTTTATAGATAATCTCACGCTGCTGATTCATGACATCATCATATTGAAGCACGACTTTACGAATATCGAAGTTGTTACCTTCGACACGTTTTTGGGCCGATTCTACAGCACGCGTGATCATCCGGCTCTCAATCGGCTGATCCTCTTCAAAACCAAGACGGTCCATCATGTTCAGCACGTTGTCCGCACCAAAACGCTTCATCAGTTCGTCTCCGAGCGACAGGTAGAACTGAGTGGAACCAGGGTCCCCTTGACGCCCCGCGCGGCCGCGCAGCTGATTGTCGATCCGGCGTGATTCATGGCGTTCTGTACCAATAATATGCAGACCCCCGAGATCTGTAACTCCATCTCCGAGTACGATATCCGTACCGCGTCCCGCCATATTCGTAGCAATCGTTACAGTTCCCGGCTGACCAGCATGAGAGATGATTTCTGCTTCCGCCGCATGATGCTTGGCATTCAGCACCTGGTGTCTGACACCTTTACGTTTCAGCATTTCAGATACACGTTCTGAGTTTTCAATAGATACCGTACCTACCAGCACGGGTTGATTCTTTTTGTGCCGCTCCACAATTTCTGCGACCACTGCGTTAAACTTGCCGTTTTCGCTTTTGTATACAACGTCCGGCATATCCACACGCTGGTTCGGTTTATTCGTTGGTACCTGCAGAACTTCCAGACCATAGATCTTCTTGAACTCTTCTTCTTCGGTCTTTGCGGTACCCGTCATGCCGCCCAGCTTACGGTACATCCGGAAATAGTTCTGGAAGGTAATCGTGGCCAGGGTCATGCTCTCATTCTGCACCTGAATTTCTTCTTTGGCTTCGATAGCCTGATGCAATCCGTCACTGTAACGGCGTCCCGCCATCAACCGGCCGGTGAATTCATCGACAATTACAACCTCGTCTTCATTCACAACATAGTCAACGTCACGGCGCATAATTACATTCGCCTTGAGCGCTTGTACAATATGATGATTCAGAGTGACATTGGCATGGTCATACAGATTTTCCACTCCAAAGGCACGTTCTGCCGTAGCTACACCTTTTTCAGTCAAAGCAACGGATTTCACTTTAATATCAACTGTATAATCCTCTTCTGCAGTGAGTCTCTTTACGAAACGGTCTGCCGCATAATACAGCTCTGTGGACTTCTCAGCTTGTCCAGAGATAATAAGCGGTGTCCGCGCTTCATCAATCAGAATGGAATCCACTTCATCAATAATACAGAAATAGAGCGGGCGCTGAACCATTTGCTCCTTATAGAGCACCATGTTATCGCGCAGGTAGTCAAAACCGAACTCATTGTTCGTGCCATACGTAATATCGCAGGCATATGCTTCTTGCTTATCAGCATGGTCCATGCCGTTCAGGTTCACCCCAACCGTCATGCCCAGGAAGTTATAAATTTGTCCCATCTGTGCACTGTCACGCTGAGCCAGATAGTCATTGACTGTTACCACATGTACGCCTTTGCCAAGCAAAGCGTTCAGGTAGACCGGCAGTGTACCTACCAGCGTCTTGCCTTCACCCGTCTTCATCTCAGAGATACGGCCTTCATGCAGCGCCATGCCTCCAACCAATTGAACGTCAAAATGCCGCATGCCCAGCGTCCGTTTGGAAGCTTCGCGTACGGTTGCAAATGCCTCGGGAAGAATTTCTTCCAAAGTTTCGCCCTTCTCAATCCGGGCACGGAATTCATTGGTTTTGGCTTTCAGTTCTTCATCCGAAAGTGATACGAAATCGGGCTCCAATCCATTAATTACATCGACCGTCTTCATGAGACGTTTGACGTCACGTTCATTGGTGTCACCGAATATTTTTTTTACAAGTCCTAGCATGGTTAACCCCTTTCATGCAACACAGATGGTGGAACCGAGCCCATCCTCAATAATAATGAAAGGGCCATATATGATTTCGATTCCGCTGCTTCATAAATTGTAACAGTTTGTAAGAGAAGCCGCAATACAAGCTGCCGCAACCTTATTTTGCAAGTTATCTCATTACCTTTAAAATGCCGAGATTTTGTCATAAACACATGTATATACGCACAAGAGCCCTATTCGCCACGGGCGAATAGGGGCTCGGTTAATTTTTTTGTCAGTCTGAAGCAAATCTCTTCCCGAGAAGTCGAGGTCCGGCTCGTCGCACACCCAAACCTAGTCTTGTTCGATCAGACCATATTTGCCGTCATTGCGTTTGTAAACAACGCTAACTTCAGAAGTGTCGATATTGGAGAACACGAAGAAATTGTGTCCAACCATGTTCATTTGCAGGATCGCTTCTTCCACATCCATAGGCTTCAAGGTGAAGCGCTTGTTCCGCACAACCTCCAAATCATCGTAATCCTGTTCCTCTACAGCGATGCTGCTTGGTGCTCCTTCCACAAAGAGCGTTTTCAGGCTTCCTTCCTGGCGGAACTTACGATTGAGCTTGGTCTTGTGTTTGCGGATCTGGCGTTCCAGCTTGTCCACTACAGCATCGATGGATGCGTACATATCATCGCTGCGGTCTTCCGCACGGAGCGTTACACCTGCCAGCGGGATCGTTACTTCCACCGTATGAAGGCCGCGAACAACGCCTAGCGTCACATATCCTTCTGAGGTAGGGGGTGCATCGAAGTACTTCTCAAGTCTGCTGAGCTTCTTATCAACATAGTCTCTCAAAGCGTCGGTCACTTCAATTTGTTGACCTCGAATGCTGAATTGCATGGGCACTCCTCCTTTGTTTACATTGCCATTATACCAAATTGTCAGAGCTAAGTAAAAAACAAATCATTACAGTGTTTACATCCTGCTAACAAAAGATGTTACAGGTTTCGGATAGACAAAGAAAAGCCCAGCCTGAGCAACTCAAGCCGCCCCGGCTGGACCACGCATAACCACTGTTAGTCTTACTGTTTCGGTGATAATTAACCTAACCAACCGAAGATTTTCTTCCGTTACTTCGTCTGGATACGCAGTATTTCAACCGGTGACCAGGTACTGCCGGAACCTGTAATGAAGTAAACCTTATAACTAGTACCTGCTGACAGTCCGGTCAAGCTTAGCGTCTGTCTTACCCCTGGTGCTGGTGCTGGAGTGATCCAGCCCGTCCAAGGAGCACTAAGCTGCGCACCCGAGCTATCCTTTCCGGCAGCGATTTGTACAGCAGTGGGATCAGCGGCGGAAGGCGGCAATACAACATATCTTACCGGAGCCGAAGGACCGCCTGTCTGCCCGTAAGTTACATAAACATCCGCTGTTACTGTTCCCATGTGCCCTGGTTCAACCCGTGTAACCGAGGTAGTACTGCTTGAAGAAGTGGTCAAGCGAAGTGTCGATACCGCTGACCAATTCCCCGCAGTATCCGTAACTGCAATATAGGCTGCGTACTCCGTATTAGCAGACAGGTCATAAAGGGAGAATGCAGTAGTGGTTCTGGCTGAAGTGGCTTTCACTCCATAGTTCACACCCGCGGCGCCAGTACTAGTCAACCCTGCCTTTACTTGTGCTGCACTTGGCAACACTGCACTGCTGCTATAAGGGGCAACTACATAATACACAGCGCCGGTTACCGAAGGGGTGAGATACACATCCGCTGTGACTGAACCTACATGTCCATAGGTCAAACCACTCACCGTCGGAGTCGTAATAATGCCTCCGCCTCCACCACCGCTACCTCCACTTATAATAGGGGTTGGTGTTGGTGTAGGCATTGGAGATGCACTACCGGTATGAGTTGTCGTCGGGGTCGGGGTTGGGGGCACTGTAGCGCCAGAATTCGACGGTTTATATACAACCGAATTACTGATAATTCCTACAGCCTCCGCCCGGGTCAGCGATCTCCTAGGGCCAAAAGTTCCATCCGGGTATCCGTTGATAATCTTTTTACCTGCTGCTGCTGCCACTGCGCCTTTTGCCCACGCGGCAATTTGAGCATTGTCTTTAAATGTTGTGGAAGTTGAATTAGTATTCAGACTAAGCACTTTAGCGGCAATGACAGCTGCCTCTTGTCTGGTCAATGCATGGGTTGCGCGGAAAGTATTATTCTCATAACCGCCGATATATCCAGCCTTCACGGCTTTTGCCACTTCAGAGTATACCCAGTTTGTGCTTTTCACATCGGTGAAGCTGATCGATCCCGTATCCTTGAACCCGAACAGGCGATTAATCAGTGCTACATATTCACCGCGCGTTATCGCCTTGTTAGGCTTCACCGTACCATCTGGATAACCACCCAAATATCCTTTATTCAACCAATCCTGCAGTTGTGCCTGCGCCCAGTGCCCTTGAATGTCCTTAGGTGCTGGAGCAGCTGAGACACTGCCAAGAGATCCAAACAGCATGCTCGCACCCAGTATTCCTGTTATTAATCCTCGCCACGTCTTTTTTAATTCTACTTTTCATCCTCCTGAGTGTTTGATGGGCAAAGGCTTACGTCATTCCTCCTGAACCCCCGTCTTGTCCAAGAGGTCCATAAACCTAAGCCTAAAAAATATACGTCGAGGCAAGATAGAAAGCCCAACATCTCCCATTACCCAGAAATTGTATAATGTTAACGTTTTCTAAAATATTTACATAAAAGGCAATAAAAAAGACCCTGGGAAAAATCCCAGAGTCCATGCTAGCGTTATCTCAATTGCTAACCATCTACCATATATGTAGGTCGGCTGCGCCGGATGATTATAATTTGATGACGTTAGCCGCTTGTGGTCCGCGTGCGCCTTCAACGATATCGAATTCTACGGATTGACCTTCATCCAAAGTCTTAAAACCGTCCGTTTGAATTGCGGAGAAGTGTACGAATACATCGCCACCATCGGCAGTTTCGATAAAGCCATAACCTTTTTCTGCGTTAAACCATTTTACTTTACCTTCCATTGACTAAACATTCCCTTCGTCATCAAATGAATGTGTGAGTCATGCCCACAAATCGACTATACCACCGCTGCTTCTTCATTGTCAATTGGAATAGTAAATGTTTTCTTTCAATATTTTACCATACATTAATTGACCCATTCACAAGCAGATTTACAGTAATAAAAATCAGAAAAGCGGCAGACGAGTATTAATACCCATCTGCCACTATCGTTGAAACGCTAGTATTAATTTATAGTAAATCGATTAAAAGTATACTGTCCCATCATTCGACTCATTGCTAGCTTTTGCGCAGGAGGCATTCGACAGGATGTGACTAGATCTCAATGAAATCGGCAAGATTCTATCGTTATTCTAGAAAAGCTATTCACTTTTCAGTTCAGAAAATTAGCGACTGGATTTCAATGGATATGATTCCCTCAATTATCAAAGTCTTCTTAAACCAGGTGTATTGTTATTTTTTAACGGATATTATTTCCATAGATCCATTGTAATGTCCTGATACACTATAATTAACAACCTCAAATCCTATAATATCCAACCATTTGCTAAGGGAGCGATAGGAGAAATAATTCAAGTGTTCTACGATGCGCCACATAGGATCCTTATCTTTCGTTACCATTGAAAAGGCACTCTCAAAGTTAGGAGTAGATATCCAGAGTACACCATGGTCTTGAAGAAGAGAGTAAGCTTTACGCAATGCACTGATTGGATCATTCATATGTTCAATAACATCCCCCATGATAACCACATTAAATTTCTCATTTGAATTAAATTTTTGAAAATCCTCTACATGAACTGGAATATCTAACATTCTGGAGACAGCTTCTGCATATTTAGGTCGGATATCTAATCCTGTCACATCAAACTGAAACTCCTTGGCAACCGCAGAGAATTCCCCTGCCCCTACTCCCACCTCCAGCAGCCTGGACCCTGAAGCTATTTGACTAATTTGCATTAATATAGGACTGAGTTTTGAAAAAAGATGAGTTTTGGGATCCAAATTAAAATCGAAAGCGGAATTGGTTAGCAGTTCACCAAGCCTATCGGAGTAATTATTAGCAAACAAATGGTGACATTCGTCACAACACATCCATAACCGAACAGGATTAAACCCATGAATAAAGTCCAGTGATGTCGTTGTGTTATAGCAAGAATACGGTGAACCCTTCATACCACATAGGGGGCAATGATCTATAATTATCTCGCTAGGTTTTACATATTTGTAATAAAAAGAAGGGTGATCTTCTTTCACAAGAAACCTTGAAAATTCTGGGGTTAACTTATAGGCAAGTTCATGATATTCAAACGAGCTTATTGGATCACCTAAACGATTACTAATTTCACCAATTCTGAAAGCAGCAAGTGCAGAATAGCCGGAATTCTCACTTAGCATTCTCTTGTATAATAAAAGAGCCTTCTCATCTTCTGTGTTCAGTAAGTTCTCAGCTTCTTTAAATAACAAATTTGTTTGATCTTTTGGTTGTCGCATTTTAGAGTAAATCCCCCCTATATTCTTTCAATAATTTTAGTTAATTCATTTATTATATCGGATATTTACGAACAAACCGATATAATAAAGTGAAAGTACTAATATATAGACTACCTTGGAGGATTCATGAAACTAATTTCATTATGCATGATCGTAAAAAATGAAGAAAAGTTGCTCTCTCGTTGCCTAGAAAGTGTGAAGAATTTAGTTGATGAGATTATAATTGTCGATACAGGTTCGGAAGACAGTACCAAACTAATTGCTCGTCAATATACAGATCATGTTTATGATTTCGAATGGAATAATGATTTCTCTGCAGCCCGTAATGAATCGTTACGTTATGCAACAGGGGAATGGATTCTTGTATTAGACGCAGATGAATATGTACAAAATACAGGACACAAACAACTGCGGAAATATCTTGAAAGTTACAGTATTAAAAAGCCAAATGCTTTTATTGTTAAAATAATGAATTTTACGGGGAACGGTTATGACGAAACAAAGATGATAGAGTCAACTGGAGCCCGACTTTTCAAAAACCATTCTAATATTCATTATTCACAACCGCTCCATGAGCAGTTATTGTCTACCAAAGGAGATATTCTTTATACATCTCTTTCATTCACATTATTCCATTCCGGTTATATACAAGAAATCGTTCAACAAAAGAATAAGTCACAGCGAAATATGTCTATATTGGAAAAAATGAACGCCAATAACCATAACAAATCTTATTACCATTTTATTCTTGGCAATGAATACTCAAATACAGGAGAGGCGAGCTTAGCACTTGACTCTTATCAAATATCCTATGAAACAGTTATGCCAAAGGATTCTTGGTACCACAATTTACTGGATAGACTCATTACTGTAGAAATACAGCAAGATCTGCATCATTTAGCTTACAAGCATATCCACAACGGTATAAATTTAATGCCTCATCATACAGATTACTACTGTTTAAATGGAATTCTATTGGATTCTCTAGGGTTTTGGAATGCAGCTATTCACGAATTTGAGAAGTGTATTCAAGTCGCAGATGAAGCTGAACAGAAAAATGTTCCATATTGGATTGTCCAACCTGCGTACGGAAAAATCATCCCTTATCAAATACTTGGTGCCATATATAGAAAAAAAGGGGATTTAACAAGCGCTGTTCAATGTTGGGTAAAAACGTTGCATTTGCAGCCTAAAAATTATCAAGTTCTTCAGCAATTGATCGAGCATTTGCTGATCGTTGAATCTGTCGATCAGGTAAAACAAATTTTAGAAATGATATACCCGTTGAACGTTTCTATGAATCCTGTCTTGTTGTTTAAGTTTGCACTATATACGGGGAATATGAATTTAATCTCTCACTACCAAGATTCTATTGATAAAATCGGCATTAAATTAGGGGATCAGGATATCCTTTTAATGGATTTATTATACAAGAAGCTTGTGGTTTCAATAGAAGGAATGGGTGAAACCCTCCCTTCTTACATCGCGCTTATGGCAGCGATTATTTTCAATAATACGAGCTTAACTACCTTAGCAGAGAGCGATCTAGTTCCTTGTCAAAAACTTGCCCAGCAGGCATTAATTGCACTCCAAGATCAGAGTTTGGACTATGAAGTGCTGGAAGGTCATGAACAAATGCTCGCACAGACTTTATTACTCATGTGGAAATATAATTATAAAGATCTTTATCTTACTCTATTACAACGTATGGCGAACGTTCGAACTCTCAACCTGCTTGCCGAAATGTTTTATCAAATAGGACGAATGGACGAAGCCCTTGAATTATTCAGCTTTCTTCTAGAAAATCATTTACTTGAGGCTGAAGGACTTAAGATCATTGGACAGTGGTATATAAACATGGGTGAATTAAGAGACGGCTTTAAGTTCTTTACAGCATCACTTCAGAAAAAAATTTCAATAGATCTGTTGGGAAGAATAAAAGAATATTTCTCCTCAGATGATTACACGGATCTGCTCAAAGATTATTATACCCAATACCCTAATCTTGAGTTTCTCACAATAAACTAAATCCAAAAATATATTTACATCGGTTGGTCAAGGGGTGAAAGCCTCTGATCAGCCGTTTTTTTGCAGGAGAACTACTTCATTACTATAACCAGAGTAATACCAGGAGTCATAAAAGAGATGGTCCCACTAACTGGAACCATCTCTTTACTACTTTTATCTTTATCTTAGCTTGATAAAACCTTTTAATTATAAGTATATACGAGTGTATTACTTTCTTGACCGTCCGGATTAATAACTTTTACGTTAACAGGACCAGACGTTCCGGTAGGTACAGTTACTTTCACACGAGTCGCACTAACGTAAGTCACTGTAACAACTTGGGTACTTCCAAAGAATACAGTAGGCTTATTTTTAAAATTCGTGCCATCAATGTAGATAATGTTCCCTGCCGAGCCAATGGTTGATGTCATGCCAGTTAGTGTTGGCGCTGGCAACAAGATACCATTATCATAAGTAAAAGGAATGGATGCTGATTGTCCATTGGCTAACGTAAGGACAAGCGATACAATACCAATAGTAGGACTTGCAGGAATCGTAACTTTAAGGCGAGTGTTGCTTACAAAGATTACTCCAGCGCTCACGTTATTCACAGTGACTGTAGCTGTGTTGTCAAAGTACGTGCCGTCGACATAGACGATATCTCCACCCAATTTGTTAGCATGGTTCGGGGATACGCTTGTAATTGTTGGTGTAACAATTGTATATTCAAATCCTTGAGCAAGAGTTCCCGACCCACCATCCGGATTAGTCACCGTAACGTCCACCTTGCCTGCTACCACTGCGGCAGGAACTGTCACCTTAATACGAGTCGAGCTTACATATGTGCTGGACACAGTTGTTGACCCGAATGACACCATTGCACCAGACTTCATATTCGTACCATCAATATAGATAATCGATCCACCCGACATTAACCCCATATTTGGAGTAATAGTCGTAATTGTAATAGGCATTATAACTGGTAGGGTATACTCATATCCTTGTGCCAAGAGTGCTTCATTGGTACTGTTCACAACTTTGACATCCACTTTGCCTGTGGCATCTCCTGACGGAATTGTTACTTTAAGTCTGGTGCTACTAACAAAAGTAGTCGGAGCTTCTTTGGTGCCAATAAATACTTTAGATGTGCCATTTACAAAATTGCTTCCATCAATATATACAATGTCTCCACCAGCAATCAACCCTGTGTTTGGTGTTATCGAAGTAATTGAAGGTGTAGGATATACTATTGCTGTATATGTATATCCATTTGTCAGAGTATAAATTTTACCATCGAGAGCTACGACTGATACATCCACTTGACCCGCTGTGTCGCCAACAGGGATAGTTATTTTAAACCGAGTAGAAGATACAAATGTGGTTGCCGCATCTTTACCACCAATTAGCACTTTCATACCTGTTTTAAAGTTTTTACCGTCTACATAAGAGATGATACCACCCGTTACTAGACTCGTGTTAGGGGTTATCGCTGTAATTTCGGGGTCTGTTGAAATTGGCTTATCATAAGTATATCCAGCTGGGATAACAACGCTTGTTCCATCCGGATTTGTTAAGGTAACATCCACAGGGCCCGGTAACAATCCTTTAGGTACGGTTACTTTAATATAACTTACATTAGTGTACGTTGAGACCACTGAAGGTTGATCAGCAAACTTAACGCCCAGGCCTTTCATTAAATAGTTCCCTAGAATAGTAACAGTGCCTCCTCCTTCAAGCGGTCCATTGCTAGGTGTAATTGACGTTACGATCGGATCTGTCTTGTATTGGTACTGATCCACTGCTTTTTGAGTATCAGGATTCTTCACCGTTACGTCTACTACACCTTGCGCTCCTTTTGGGGCAGTAACTGTAATTTGAGTGTCGCTCACAACTACAACGTTTGTTGCAAGTGTAGTTCCGAATAACACAGAAGCACCGGGAACAAAATATTTTCCTTCAATTGTAACTGTTTCTCCCCCATTGGGATGTCCCACAGGTTGCACAATTGAAGTGATCTGCGGTGCGGGAAGCTTAACCGTAAGATTAGCACTTGGGATTGCTTTGCTTCGAGCTGCTCCAGCGTAGTCGCTATAGGTAATTAGGGAAGATGCTGTCGAGATCGGTAATAGACCTGTCTTAGTCTTACTTATAGGACGAATTTTATAAGTAAATGTTAATATACTATTTTTCAACTCATTGAAAGTCCACGTTAGTGTATTGCCAGTAACAGTTGGTTTTGGAATGTTGCTGTCATATGAACCTGGTACTATTTCAAAGTTAGGATCCACAACATCTGTTACCGTCACATTATAGGCGCTTGCCATACCAATTTCTTTAACAATTGCAGCATAGATTTCGCTTAATCCAATAGACCCAAGTACAAAATGATGGTGATTGGCAGTGGTTGCCATTTCTTTCATCAAAATGTTAGGTGCGCTTGTATCTGGATTCTCTGTTGTTTGCAGTAGAGCAATGGTATAAAAGATAATACCTGCATCTTTTGCTAACTGAGCTTTCGCCTTAGCGTAACCAAAGGGATCATTGGTAGGTTGTGTTGCCGCTCCATCTGTCATAAGAATAATAACTGGCTGAGCTTCAGGGCGGTGATCAGCCAAAAGATTCATTGCTGTTTCAACAGCATCACCCGTTGCGGTCGAACCATTGGCTGTAATCCCACTTATGTAGTTCTTCGTTGCTTCCTTATCTGTTGAAAACGGAAAAGTCCCGATCGAAGTAGTCGAGGAGAAATCAACTACTGCTACTCTGTGCTTAGTCATGTCCATTAAATCGATAAAACCCTTTGCTGCATCTTTTGCATTAGTCATTTTGTCTTCCCCATTGTTATAGGAAGGAAGCATACTGCCTGACTTATCGATAATTAGTACAACATCATTAGGTACTATGACGTTTACTGGTGGCGTTCCTGTAATATTCAAAGCAACCTCTGCTTCATCTATTGTGGTAATTGTACTTGGATTTACAGTTTTGGATACGGTAACATAATCATTTACGGCAGCATTAGCTGCTGGTGCAGACGTCAAAAGTCCACTAAGTGCAAGGATAGACGACAGTAATAAGGCAATCCATTTTTTTGTTATCTTCATCTTGTATTCCTCCATAAATAGAATCGAACTCACGTTTGTAAATTATCTTTGGCTATCAATGAAATATCCCGTTCGATGGACTATATCAGAATTATAGATGCTTTGTGAACGTCTTCCTGCTGAAATCTCATATAATTGAGTATTTATCGCATTTCGAGTATTAGTTAGTTTTTGAGAGATAAGGACCTCTAACTCTTCACATTTTTTTAAGCACTGTATCTCTTGATCACTATAAACAATGCTTAACTTCTCTTTACGAACTGCATCTATTGAATTTCGGATAGTTTGTTGTTGTGATTGCAAATCCAAAAGTATTGTATCGTTCACATCAACTACTAAATCAAGGTTCACTATCCGCTCGGAAACCTCCACCAATTCATTCAGGTATTCAATAATAGTGTGACTCATACTGTACTTCTCTTAACAGTCTTTAGTGCTTCACCCCAAGTATCACGTAATTCAGCTATGAGATTAATGCATTCCATAATCTTGTCTTTGTTTTGCTTAATATTCGCCTCTGTCAGCATAGAGTAAATATATGTGTACAAATTATTCAAATTATGAGATATTTCATACTTCATATCCAATGTGACACGAAGTTCTTCAATGATATTCTGGGCTTTAAGTAAAGAAATATGTTTGCCTTCAATGTCGCGTTTCTCAATACATCCTATAGCCTGCTTCATAAACCGTAGGCAGCCATTATATAGCATTAAGGTTAGCTCTCCTGGTGATGCCGTCTTAATTTGAGCATTCATATAATGGTCTTGCGCTTGTAGT
The DNA here is from genome assembly GCF_056121505.1 of Paenibacillus sp. LS-5. Classification (NCBI taxonomy): domain Bacteria; kingdom Bacillati; phylum Bacillota; class Bacilli; order Caryophanales; family Paenibacillaceae; genus Paenibacillus; species Paenibacillus sp. LS-5. The sequence goes on from NZ_JBWAVA010000018.1 coordinate 103,740, forward strand.
ACCATACTACTTGTCACCTCTTCTCATCGATTATAGCTCCGATGGTTAATTCTTTTAACTTTTCTACCAAATCAATAAATTTCTCGGAAGGAATTTCATGGATAACCTCGTGTGTATCGCGTGTTAGTATTTGAACAATGAAGGTATTAGTTGCTTCATGCAGTTTGTATCTAAACTCATGTGCAGATCCCTCTACTGCCTTATTAGCCTTTTCCACTGAGTTCACTATTGCTTTTTCACTTACTGTCAATATTCCACCTTTGCTCTTCTCTACCAATGCCTCATATTCACCACTTACCAAAACAACGGGTTTTTCCGCTCTAACTTGTGACTGAACCATCTGCAACTTTGGTTGAATTTCCATTGTCGCTCCTCCTAAATTTAACCCATTTGTGACGATAACCATGCAGATTGCGAATTAGCATTTGAAATCGCTTTTTCCATTGCTGAAAAGCGTTTGTAATAATTATCTTCCTTCTTATTCAATAAGGAATTCATCGCTACAATTTTATCGTCAAGCTGATAAATCTGTTTTCCAAGTTTTGTAGTTATGTCACTTGTTGAGCTTCCTGAACGGCCAGCCTCTTTAATTAAAGTACTCAGGATACTATCAACTCTATTATACATTGTTACTGCAATACCCTCTTGGCTCTCAAACCCAGGATTATTTGTGAATAGTGCGCTAACCGCATTTGGATCTTTAGCAATTGCATTTTGCAATTTGGTTTCATCAAGGATTATTTTACCTGCATTCTTGATATCTCCCTTAATATAAGGAACAGTCGTAATGCCAACCTCAGATAACGTGTTGAATTCATCTGCTATTCCATCGACTGTCTTGCTTAAAAGCTCCCTTAAAGAACCCTTCGCTTCCTTTAATATTGAAGAATTATGAAGTAAGCCTAATTTCACTTTGGATTCCCATGTTTTCACATCAGCTTCGCTCATGGCACTTTTTTCATCCTCAGTAAGCGGGCTATATCCTCGTTCTTTCGTTTCCCCAAGACGAACATTGACTAATTCTATCATGTCGTTATATGCAGTAATAAACTTTTTCACTTTATCAACTACCGCGCTAGCATCTGCGGCTATTGCAACTGTAACTGGAGCTGTAGTAGTTTTATTTAGTTGATAAGCCACTCCATCATAAGTGAAATTATTAGATGATTTAGTTTGAGCCAATCCATCAATTGTAATTTCCGCATCAAGTCCATTAACTGTGGATGGAGACAAACCTATAGCATCAATAAAATTGCCCGTAACATTTTCAAGTTTCACTTCAGAAGTTGCTCCAAGGGCTCGACTCTTAAATACAAAGCTATCATTAATAGTGTCATAACTCATATTCACATTAGCTGACGAACTATTAACTTTATTCATGATAGACTGTAATGTCGAATTTGCATCGTAAGTTATTGATACACCGTTAACCTTGAATTCTCCAGGGATAGCCATAGTAGTACCACTATTAAGCTTGTTAGAAGCAACAAGATCACTAAGTTTCATATTTGTATTCAACCGATATGATTGTCCTTCTGTAAATCCTAATGCGGCCATTGCTCCATTTCCTTCATTGACTATTACTTGTGGTTTGAGAGCAGCCACAGGATCAAGTTGAATTTTACTTCCTCCATTAACACTCACTGTAACTTTATTTGTACCAAATGCTGTGTCAAGAGAAGTTTGAAATTGGCTCTTCATTTCATCAATCGTGTAAGTACCTGGCTTTAGTGTTATCATTTTAGCTTGTTTATCTACTGTAACAATCAGGCTATCATTCACACCTTGTGTAATAGTAGAAGTCGTATAGTCATTTCCTCCAACTAGACCTAAGTTTGTAACCCCGCCGGTTCCTGAATTGGATGCACTAGTAGCAAGCTGCATTACTTCAAGCGAATACGAACTTTTTGAAGTAGTTGAATTTACCGTTGCCGTAATCTCACTTGAAGATGATGTTGCTTTGGTACCAGTAAGACTTGAACTATACTTAATCGCATTCAATGATTCACGTAATGCTGACAACTTGGTGTTTACTTCACGCAATAAATCAGTTTGAAAATTCAATAAGTCTTTCTTCTGTTTCAATTTTGTTTGAGGGACTCTCTCAGCTTTCATTAAGTCCTTTATGATTGAATCAATATCCATTCCAGATGACATTCCCGTTATTCTCATCGGCATGCATTCATCCCCCTAGACTACTATTTACATTATATATCGAACAAAAGCCTACATTTGTTTAGCATTCCGCAAAATTACTTTCAAGCGTGCTATGGAAGGCTGAAATCCATATTGCGCTGCGATCTCATAGTTTGCTTTTGCTAGTTCTAACTGCCCTGTTACTTCGTAAAAAACAGCTAAATTATGTGCAACCCGAAAACTTCCATTCCCTACTATAGTTGAATAATGATCTGTTTCACCGATTTCCAATGCCAATTTAAAATATTTCTCTATGTTAAAAAAATTCCCACACTCTATGGAGATCAACCCAAGTACAAATGGTAAATCCGGAAATTTCGGGTATAACGGTAGGAATTGTTCTAATAATTCCAAAGCCACATTGAACTGTCCTAATTCTTTAAGTGTATACCCTAACTGAATGATCATAGGTGGGAAATACAACCACTCAAACTGTTGAAGAGAGAGGCACTTTTCAAAGGCATTAAAAGCATCGATATATTTCTTTTGTGAGTAGTAGAGTTTACCTAGTTGATAGAGCATGTATCCATCTTGAGGGTTATTTCTCAACATTTGTGTATATAAATGAACGTAACGTTCATATTTTTCTTTTCTCTGATAAAGCTCTTCCTGATATCCATAATGTCGTATCGTAATTGGGCATTTCAGCACGCCAAGCTCTTCGTTATCCCTGCACAATCGTTCATGCACATTCCCTACGAAATGATATCCTCGTTGGTTAGGGAAGAAACGAATCATTCTGCTTATGGAAATCTCCTCATCCATAATATTTTCAATTTTCACTGCTCCCGCTTGATCTGGGTAGTCATTAATGAAATCATTAACAGATCCCTCTATCGTTGAAGTTAGTTCTTCATCAGCATCTAATATTAGGATATAGTCTCCTGTTGCTCTACTGATAGCTTCATTCCGTGCATCTGCGAAACTATCGGCCCATTTATAGTGGTATATTTTCACATTAAATCGATTAGCTATATCTATCGTTTTATCTGTTGACCCTGTATCAACCATGATAATCTCGTACGCAGAAGGAATACTGGATAAAGATTTAGCTAATTGATCTTCTTCATTCTTGACTATCATACATACAGAAATCTTCATGGCAAAGACTCTCCTTATAGAAAAGAGACCCACCATAATAGTGGGCCTCTACTTCCGGTAAAATTAACGCAACAGTTGTAGTACGCCTTGTGGAGCTTGGTTAGCTTGAGCCAACATAGCTGTAGCAGCTTGTTGCAGAATGTTAGATTTAGTGTAACTCATCATCTCTTTTGCCATATCCGTATCACGGATACGTGATTCTGCAGCTTGAAGGTTCTCTGCATTAACGCCAACATTGTTGAACACATGCTCGAGTTGGTTTTGATATGCACCAAGTGTCGAACGGCCTTTGTTAACTGTTTCGATTGCGTCATCTACTGTCTTACTTTCCGTTAAGGCTCCAGCAGTAGAAGTAATACCAACAAACGTCAGCGTGCTAAGGTTCGCATCAGTGAAATCAACAACAACTTGGTCAGCTTGTCCGCCTGAAGTTTGAATCGATACAGCAGTAGCAGTACCATCCAGAACCTTAACGCCATTGAAATCAAAGTTTGTTGCGATGTCGCTAATGGCTGTAGCAAGCTTTTGGAATTCATTATCCATTGCTGTCAGGTCAGTAGCATTGTACGTAGCATTGGAACCTTGAACTGTCAATTCTTTCATGCGAGTTAGCATGTCAGAAACTTCGTTCATTGCGCCTTCAGCCGCTTGCACCATGGAGATACCGTCTTGTGTGTTGCGCATACCTTGGTTCATACCTTTGATTTGGGAACGCATTTTCTCAGAGATTGAAAGACCGGCTGCATCATCAGCGGCACGGTTGATACGGTAACCGGAAGATAGTTTCTCACTGGATTTACCTTGTTGAATGTTGTTGAATGTCAAGTTCCGGTGAGAGTTCATTGCGTTGAGATTGTGATTAATAATCATTGTTTGTTCCTCCTTGAGTTTTTAAATTTCACATCCTTGTGAAGTAGGCCTTTGGCCTTACAATATATATATCGGATGTTTAAGAGCGAAGTTTATACTTATCCAAAAAAAAATTATATTTTTAATTTTTTTATTGTGTTTGCATCAAGAGGGACGACTGCAGCTTCCCGATTGTTCGCTTGGATCTCTTCTACAAGCTCTTTTCTCAGGATAATAACATCTTCAGGAGCTCTAATACCTATTTTGACACTATCTCCTTCAATTAAAGAAATATATATTTCTATGTCATTATTGAGTAGAATTGACTGCCCTCTCTTCCTAGAAAGCACAAGCATTCACTCCACCCCCTCTTCCTTAGATGCAGTTATTATTAATGGGCTTTTGGTTGTATATTGCCCTTTTTCGTGAAACACATGCTGCATTCCAACAAATTCTTTTACATTGACTATTAATGGACCAATTAGATTAATAGTGGACGACTCGAGAGATTTATTTATTGTGACTATACACAGCACTAATACATCTTCCGGATTCTCTAAGAGTAACTTCTTTTTAGTGGGTTCCTCTAACTGAAGTGTATAGTCCTGACGCCATTGAAATGGTGAAGTTGTTAAAAATGATATTTTGGGATCCTCCAAGCTCTTTAAATACGCAAATGGAGTCCCCTCAATTGTTTCTACTACAAACCTGTCTAGTTCTTCAAAACCCAATATGCTTCCCCGGAAAGATACTACCATATTATTAAAATTATTAAACATTTGCCAGCCTCCTATTAAAAAGACTACAGCTTTTCAGCTATAGTCTTATTCTAACCGTATACATCATAATTACTAACCCACATTTGTATAGAATTTTTATTTTTAAGGTAAATGTCTATTTCGCCCTTTTGGTACGAGATTTCCGGGCGATGTGGAGTATATTGTATTCTAGTCTCATGCTTGTTCCAGTCCACAGTCATATCAGCAGGAGCATAGTTAAGATCTACATTCATGAAGGATGATTCTCCAACATACTCAATATTTGATTTTTCTTGAATACGTTGTACCACCATGTCAGCAATAGAACTCCCTTGTCTGGTGAACTTAGCCAATTGATTACCTTCATCAACAATTCGGGAGACATTAAGAAGAAAAGTTTGTTCCATCTGACTGAAAACCATACGGTTCCACTCCAGATTACTCCCCTTGCCAAGCGCCATCCACGCTCTTGAACTATCCACTGCTAGCTCTGAAGGATTGGTGTTGACCTCCATCGTAGCAGGGGTACTCTCAATTTCAAGTTCCCCCTGAGGAGATTCTATACTTAGTTGAGCTTGCTTGGTCTCAATGGCTGTGGAAGCATAGGTTTGACGAATAGAAAGTCGTTGTAGATTCATCTGCCTCCCCCTTTTACTAAATTAACGCAAATAATCTAAAAGACTTACTTGCATAATTTTTGCACTTGTTGCCAAAGAAGCTTGGTACACACTTTCATCTTGTTTTAACTTCATAATGGTATCGGCCATATCAGCATCTTCTGTCTTAGACTGCATGCCCGTTAAATTCATTTCCAGATCACCCAAGCGAGTAGTTATAAGTTCTACTCTGTTCGTCTTCGCCCCTATCTCAGAGCGGGCCTCATTTATTTTGGAAACACGATTCTTGAGGAGTTCAAGTTCTCCTTGAGCTGCTGCTTTGTTCCCTGTACTTAATGCTGCTTGAACTCTATTTAAGATTGCAAACATATTATCTGAATCTGTAGGTTTACCAAATACATCTTGTCCAGTAACATTTATTGACAAAGATGCTCCTTCGGTAAATTTATACGTTATACCGAGAGTATCTGTCCCTTGTGTTCCAGCTATTGAAGCATCATATGGAACTTTGTCTGTTAATTGACCGTTAAATATATATTTATCATTAAACTTGCTGTTTCCCAATGTAACAAGCTGCTCATAAATTTGCTTTATTTCAATACTGACTGCATCCATGGCTTCTTGAGGATTAGAACCATTAACCCCTTGAACGGTCAATTCATTTGCCCGTTGAGCAAGATCATTGACCTGTCCCAAAACTGTATCACTATAATCCAGCCAGGATGTTGCTGCATCTGCATTCTTTTGATATTGGTCATTTATGGATAATTCACTACGATATCTTAGTGAGTAGGTAATGCCTACCGGATCATCAGATGGTTTATTGAGCTTCATCCCTGTAGAAAGCATATTCTGTTTCGAATCCATACTGACAAGGTTATTATTAATATTTCTCATCATCTGTAAATTCATCATTCCAGGTGTAACACGTAACGCCATTACCTATACCTCCTCTATCTACCTACAACACCCATACTATTAATAATTTTGTCCAAATTCTGATCCATTGTCGTCATTACACGCGAAGCAGCAGAATAGGCATGCTGAAACTTGATTAAATTCGCCATTTCCTCATCTAACGACACCCCGCTTACGGACTGCCTTCTGGATTCTACTTGATCAACAAGCAATTGGTTGTTCTCTTGCTGACGCATTGCTTCTCTACTCTCTACCCCTAATTGCCCCATCATAGAACGATAATAGTCATTTATTGTTCCGTTGGTGATTCCATTATTACTTGCAATTGGGTTGAATTTAAAGGAACCCTCTCTTAATTGTGACATAAGCAAGGCAAGTGTATTATTCCCTTTTACAACTTCCTCAACATTCGATGCGTTTGTTGTCACACGAATGGAAGAAGCGATCTGATTCGGATTATTTTCAATAATTGGATTTAACTGAAAAGAACTTGCAGTTAATGGTCCTCCACTTGAATTGAAAATTTCTACACCATTAGTCAATGGTGTGGTTAGCACATAACCTAATTTATGCAGCCCATTGATCCCTTTAACCGTTGCTGTCAAATCCGAAGTCAAAGTTCTACTTGCCCCGGTATACGTAACACCATCCAAGACAGTCCCCTCGGGTAGTACAGAACCTGCCGGAATCGTTACTTGTACTTCACCATTAGCCATTGTATTAGCAAGTTGATTGAGCTGATCAATGTAGTCACTTACAATGACGTCTCTTGATTTGGCTATACCAAACATCTCGCCACTCGTCAAAGTGTTAGATGAGTATGCCGTTTCCCAAGTGGCTGCAGTTGTAACTACTGAAGCATCTCCATTCACCAATTCCACACCACCAACAGTCACCCGATATCCTGTAGCCTCTTCTGCTACGGTGACGTTCCCAAGTTTGGATAACTGATCGATTATTAGGTCGCGTTGATCCCGCAAGTCATTTGCATTGTCTTTAAAAACCTCGATCTTAGAAATCTGTGCGTTAAGATCAGCAACCTGACTTGTTAATGTATTAATATTCTGTGCATTAACAGACAGACTTGAAGTTAAATCATCTTGCATATCGGTTAATTTCTTGCTTGTCTCATTAAATGCATCCACTAAAGCTAAAGCATTTTCTTTAACAATCTTTCTTGAAGTCACATTCTCAGGATCTTTACTCATTTCAGACCAGGATTTCCAGAAATTATCGATTACCGTAGTTAACCCTGAATCGGAAGGTTCATTAAAGATTTTCTCAATCTTTGACAATGTATTGGCTTGCGTCTCCCACTCACCAAGCGAACGATTCACATCCCAGTACTGATCATCCAGGAAGGCGTCCCGAACCCTTTTAATATATGTAACTTCAACTCCAGTCCCTAATTGACCAGGGTTGGTAGACTTATATAATCCCGGCGCCTCTAGTGGTCTTGTAGCCGCCATACCTACTGTCTGGCGTGAATACCCCTCAGTACTTGCATTTGCTATATTATGTCCTGTAGTGTTCATCGCTGCCATTTGTGTAAACAAACTTCGCTTGGCTGTTTCTATGCCATGGAACGTAGACGTCATTAATGTCCCTCCTTAACTCTCTATCAATAAATCCATCTATATTTTGGAATCAAAAAAATTATTTTTCTTATACCCCACTGCCGGTTGTAGTGGATTCTGATAAATCAAATCATCATCAACACCCACAATAATATTTAATGAAAAATCAATAAACTCTAATGATTGCTCAAGTAGCTGTTCTACTGTTTGATTTTCTTTTTTTAGAGAGTTAATGTTATGAATTAAACGATCTTTTGTATCCAGTAGCTTTTGCTTATTCTCCGTGTCAAATACAAGCCGGCTCAATTCAGTGATCGTTAGATTTAATTGTGAACGTATGCCCTTTTCTTTCAAAAAAGCATCCACGTTTTCCAGCCTTTTTTCTTCGGTTGTTGCAATTTGCTTTAGCAAGCGATTTTCTTGTGTCATTAAATTTGTTAGCAGTTGAATGTTATTATCTACAATGGCTCTTTTTTTTTCATTTGCAGTGTTAATTAAGGACTCATGAAGTTCGATTAACCGTTCCATTGTTGTGATAACCGAACATATGTTCACTTAGTATCACCTTGTTTCTCATTTCCTTTAAAATAAGGAAGGAGTTTCTCAGCAATTTTCCCTGCTTCAATATGATAAGTACCAGAGGCCACTCGTTGCTTAAGGTCTTCGATCTTCTGAGCACGTTCAGGAGTAACGCTGCGTACCTGTGCTTCCAACATCTCCAGTGCCTCATTTGAAATAGACACTTGATCTTTTTGAGACTTCTTTTTATCCACCTGGTTATCCCGTGTGTCCATGTTTCGTTGGTACGGATTCACTCCGCCTATTCGTCCAGTCTCATTAATTTTCAAATTAATCACCTCACTAGAATAAAAAAGCCGATAATCTTTACTAAGTTTATCGGCGTAAAATAAAATATTATGAATAGCATACTATAGGTTTATAAAGAATATTATGTCACTTAAGCGGGGAATTAATCGCGGAATTTGTCAACAGCGCTGTAGGCGCCCCCATTTTTTTTATTATTCTGATTGTATTGCGACTTATCTTTACCAGCTTCAGATATCTCACGGGTAAGGCGGCTGCGGCAGGAGTCGCACATATTATTTTCCCGGATGAGTATCCCGCAAACCTCGCATGGATACATGATATTAGGATTGTTGGCAACCGAAATGCGCCCTTCTTTAATGAATTTAGTAATCCGGCTGATAGACACCTCAGTGGCCTCGTGTACGTCCTGAATGGAAGCTGTTCTCATCTCGCGTAAATATTTAACGCATTTATCATAGTCGAGATCAATAAGTTTAGCGCAGGAAGGACAAATATCTCTAAAATTATTGGTAAATAGCTTTCCACAGAGCGAGCAATTTCCAAGATTCATACCCATACTCTTTAACTCGTCCCTTCAACTAACATCATTTTATAGTTAGATTACATCATTCAAGGGGGCTCGTCCATATCTTTTATATACACCTTGCAAAAGAAATTAATCAGGATCTCGCCCAAGTTATAATATAAACCTCAACCGGCCGCCCTATCCTTGTGCAAATGTCATGAATCAACTTGGAGCAAGCATTTACTGTACTTCCTGTGGTATAGACATCGTCCACTATAATAATTCTCAGTGGGGATAGAAGATCCATGCCGGAAGTTTCTCTTCGCAGGTTCATCTTAAAATATGGCGGCTTGAATACATGCTTCTTCTCCACATTCCCGATAGCTGTTATAAGTCTCTCAGAAGAATCCGGCAATGTCCCGTATACACCCTGCAAATCCCGGATGCGCTCCCGGCGGGACTTCAGACTTTGTTTCTCGGTATGACAAATACGTTCCAGTAATGAAATTACCGGGATCCCGCAAGCCGCCCCCACCCCTAAGGCAAGCTGCTCCGCCTGATTAAAACCGCGTTCCATCATTCTGTCCGAACTTGCCGGTACATAAGTCACTGCGTCAAAGTGAAAGTTCCGTGCAGGGGCATCGATCCTCTGACTGCTCAGTTCGCTCTCCATAGCTTTTGCGGCCCAACCTGCCATACGAGCCAGCAGCTGCCTATAGGCTTCATTCCCCCGGAATTTATACTGGGCTAGCCATTCGCGCATTTGCCCATTGTACGCAACAGCACTTCGATTCATAACATAATTCCGGGTCATCCCTTGGTCTCTAGTGCAATCTGGACATCCTACATAACGGCCGCATATCCTGCACCGCAGGTGTGTTATCCAGGGAATCGATGCACAGCAAACAACACACAATTCCGGATAACTGGGGTTATGCGCTTGGATCGTTCTTCCGCACGTCAGACATACCTTGGACAAAGGAGACAACAATTGTCCCAGCGGGTGTAACAATTTTCCCCAGGATGATGTCATAGCTTTACTCCTTGTATGCTGTGCAGATATCCCTTTTTATAAGCGAGCTTATTCATCCGCTGAATTTGCCGGATTGCCGAGCGTTGAGACCGGGTCCAGTAGGGAGAGGCAAATAAAACCTTGCCGGAGGGATCTTCAACGGATCGGCCAGCACGTCCCGCCATCTGTACCAGAGAAGTCTCATCAAATAAACTGCAGTCTGCGTCCAATATATACACATCGCTTTTGGGTACCGTAACCCCGCGCTCAAGAATGGTTGTCGTAACCAGCAGCCTTACATCCCCTGATCGAAAAGCAAGCACTTTGTCAGCACGGTCTTTATCTTGAGAAGAAGTCCCTTGAATCGGCAGTGCAGGGAACCGCAACCGCAGCAAAGCTACAAGGGGTTCAATATAACGAATCCGTGAGACAAACACAAATATTTGTGCGCCTCGCTGAGCGGATTCCTCCAGAGAACGGACAAAGGATGCCGGCAGGGATTGCCGACGAAGATAAACCTCCACCTGTCTGATCTCTATCCGATGGGGAACCGGGAGCGGATGGCCATGATAGCGTGCCGGCACTTTGGCATGCGACAAACGGCCGGCACGAATCTCCCGCTGCATTGCCACTGGGGGCGTAGCTGACAAAAAGATAAAGCGTCCTCCCGGCCTGCATGCGGATTCTGCTCCAAAGGACAGCATAGCATTATTATGATAGGGATAGGCATCGAGCTCGTCGATGATGACGAGATCAAAGCTCTGGTTAAAGCGCAGCAGCTGATGGGTAGTGGCCAGAGTCAGCCGGCCACGGATCCAGCGGTCTGCGCTGCCGCCGTACAGCACGGCGAGTGTCTCCGCCGGGAAAGCCTTGGCAAGCCGCGGTGCCAGCTCGAGTACGACGTCGCGCCGCGGCGTCGCGACGAGCGCGCAGCCGCCGGCGGCGAGCACCGCCTCCAGGAGCGGGAACGTGATCTCCGTTTTCCCCGCTCCCGTGACGGCCCAGAGCAGGAACCGCTCTGGGCCTCTCCCGGCGGAGCGCTTGCGCGGCTCCGCCAGGAACTCCAGCGCAGCGCCGGCAGCTCCCGCCTGCGCTGCGCTAAGCTCCCACCGGCGTGCCGCCACGGTGGGGTCAAAACCGGCCGTGCCCCGCACGGCCGGAAGCGCTGCGCTGCGCAGCAGCAGCGCGCAAGCCCGGCTGCGCCCGAGTGCGAGGCAGGCCTCGCAATAGGCGCAGCCCGCAAGGCCGCACGCGGCGCAGGCCGTGCGGCCCGTGGGAGCGCTGCCGCAGCGCAGGCAGCGTTCCCCGGC